>JBATLU010000171.1:0-2395 GCA_049289475.1 Pontixanthobacter sp.
TGCTTCACTATCCAGGTCAGATGCCCCGACTTGCGCTTGCGCAGCCCGAAGCCGGGTAGTTCGGTATCCCATGTGATACCGAGCGGAAGCGACTTTCTACGCGCAATATAGCCGGTCAATTTGAGCCTGTGAGAAGGTCTCCGGCAGGCTACGTCTGTGCCTTGGTTACCACCCAATTGCCTACATTGGCGCAGAAGCGATATATCTGTTTTTTCGTGCTTTTCTTCCATAAATGCAGCTTAGGCTGCGTACGGTGTGCCCGGTCAACCGGGTTTCTAGCGGCGTGTCTGTGACAAGATAAACCGCCCATCGTGCCCTGCTGAATTTTACCTTTTTCCCAGTGGATTGCAGCGCCTGTTGCGGCATTCGAGCGGACAATTTGAGGCGATTATGAGTGAATAGGAAGGCCCCAATAATCCAGCTTTGTTCCGGAATGGGGACCAAATGGCCACCATCATGGCGCAGGCCCCACTATCGCAACATTGGTCCCATTCCTTTCCGACTCTCATTGATGTCCTCGAGCACCCGCCCGACGTTTTGGCGAATGGCGAGACGGGCAATCGGCTCCCAATAAGGGACCGGATCGATCCGCAACTTGTGCTCCGATGATACCCGCAGCAGCGTCCGGTTCGCCCCCATCGGCATGAGCTCAAAACGAGTTTCGCCGATCAGGAAATAGCCTTGCACGTGGGGCGCGTTAACCCTTCGATAGGGGCTCATTTCTTCCATCGCCGGGGGCTGGTTTTCGACGCGAAATGCGAGAACACTGTTCCGCTTCCACTCAGTCACAATTTCAGTAGCCGTGCCGGTCGAAAAAGCTCCGATGCGTTTCGCGCCGACACCTTTGCCCTCAAGTTCTCCGCTCATCGGATAGGCCAGACCTGCAAGCCCTGGGAGGCCGGGCGTAACTTCGATCGGCTCCGAACTGGTAGTAACCGCTTGAGCTTCGCGTTGTCGCTCTCAAGCTCCATCAGCCACCGGACCTCGAACTTTTCCGCCGCAGCAAGAGAGAGTGAGGTGGAGTCCAAATGTCAGCGGGCAAGGTTCGAATAAGGCGCAGCAAGCTAAGGGCTCTTGTCGGCACCTGTCCCTTTACCTTTGCAGAAGCCTGAGCATTGGCAAAACGAAAGTAGCCAATATCGGATCGGGCAGACGGTTGACCAATTCTGATCGCCAGGCGGCAAATGCAACCCACTTCGAGTACCTGGATGGCTTGGCGATTGCAGAATGGCACGACGATGCCCCTGCCATTTAATGCTTTGAACGATTCGTGGCTGACTGACCAATTGCACGCGATCAAAATCTCGAGATTAACTTCGCGCATTTGGACGTTGGGGCTCCGCAATTCGACTCTTCATCATCGCTGAATTCATTCAATAAACTGATAATATTAAAGAAAGCGCCCAATTTGCACGGGCAAAATAGCAGGAAAGGAACTTAGCTGTTTTGTCGTGATTCTCGACATATGGAGTTGACAGGCCTTACCACTGACCATAATGGAGTTGACCAATTGGAAAGTCAGGTTTGTGGGAGGATTAATATGAATCGGTTTGGCGTATTGCTTTCGGGCATCTCTGCGATCGCGCTTGGGCAGCCTGCGTTGGCGCAAGACACTGCGGATCAATCCGAAGAGGGATTTGGCGACAAGGTAATTGTCGTTACAGCCCAGAAGCGCGAACAGGACATTCTAGAGGTTCCCGTAGCTGTTTCGGCATTCTCCGATGTGACCCTCGAGGCGGCCAACGTCAGCGATTTTTCGGATCTTACGCGCGTTTCCCCATCGCTCACTATCAATGGTGCGTCGAACAACAACGAATCGACCATTGCGCTGCGCGGGATCGGTACATTCTCGTTCTCGACCAGCGTCGAACCCAGCGTCTCGGTGGTGGTCGATGGCGTCGCTGTCGTGCAGCAGGGTCAGGCGTTTTCGAACCTGGCCGACATCGAACGCATCGAAGTTCTGCGTGGTCCGCAAGGCACGCTGTTCGGAAAGAACGCCTCTGCTGGTGTGGTCAACATCGTCACCAAGGGGCCGAGCGCCAACCTTAGCGGGTACGCCGAAGGCACGCTTACCACCGACGGCGAAGCCCGGGTCAACGCCTCGCTCTCAGGCCCGCTTGGCGATTCGGTCGGCTTCCGGATCAACGGATATTACGTCGATCGCGAAGGCTATATCGACAATCTGGAAAACGGGAGCAAGTTGAATGGTGAAGAGGGATTCGGAATCCGGGGCAAGCTCGTCGCCGAATTGGGCATTGCCGAAATCACCCTGATCGCCGATCACAGCGAACGCGACGTGCTTGGCAATGCCGCAACTTTCCTGCAGCTGCCGGCTGGCAGCCTCTTCTTCGGCAACGCTTTTGATACGACCGGCGTCGAAGTCGGAGTTGGCGCC
>JBATLU010000172.1:0-11267 GCA_049289475.1 Pontixanthobacter sp.
GCCGGGCAGGAAGCGATTTCCCCGCATCGCGCCGCTGTATGGCAAGTGACAGCGCCATATTGCCGCCCGCACTATCGCCGCACAGCGCCACGCGGCCATCGCCCCATTCGGCAGCGATTTTCTCATATACAGCGTCTGCTTGATCATTGGCGGGATGATAATCATGTTCTGGACTGATTTTGTAGAGCGGCACGCTCACGCTTGCGCCGGTCGCTTCCACCAGTGCGGCAACAAGCGGCCAGTGCTCCTTGAACATGGGCAGCGCAAATCCGCCGCCGTGGAAATAGATGATGTGCCACGCGCCCTTCCCGCCTTTGGGATGGAGGGTGATTACATCCTGATCGGCAGCAGACCAATTTTCGACTTGGAAGCGGGAGTTGAAGCTGTCCGGCATCGGCGCATCGAGGGGCATTTGCCGCGTCGGAATAGTGGTTTTGAGTCTCTCAACGCCTTTGAATTCGCTGTTCTGCTTGCCGATAAGCCACTCCCCCAGCCGCATCCGCAGGCTGGGCCGCGCAAAACGCAATTCGCAAATCTGGCTGTCGCTCACAATGTCTCTCCCCGTTTCAACAGCAAAGAGACTCAAGCTGCGCCAAAGGTCAAGTGGGAGGTCTATTTGGAAATGCTGGAAAGTAGGCCGTGATGTAGCCAGCGCCCCAGGATCGCACCAGCTTCGGCCAATGCAGCTTCCTCACCCAGTCGCACGATCAGCATGTCGCACATCGCGCCGTAACTGCCCCCGCTGCGCATCAGCGCCAATGCGAGACCCTCATGATCGTCAATCTGGATGAACACAGACTTCAGCCCGTCGCGCCACACTAGGCAATGGGCAGGCTGCGTGAGACTATACTCAATATCGGGTGGCGGGCCGTCATCGCTGGCCAATGCGCGCCATAAGGTCCCAATATCGTGAGCGATTTCGCGTTGGTCGATTCCGGGCAAAAAATGGAGGCGCATATTGGCCCAGTCTTCCTCGGCAAATTGCGAGGCCGCATGGGCAAATCCGGGAGCGTCAAGCGGGACTGCGTCCTGCGCCACAAAGGCGCGGTGCATCGCCAATTCGAGCCAGCCAAGCTCGGCCACCTCAGGATCGCCAGCAAACAGTTTCGCCAGCGTTTCGGGGAAACCATGCCCCGCATCGTCGAGCGTCCAGCTGTTGGGAGGCCGCGAGATCAAATGATGCGCCGCAGCCTGGCGGAAGGCATCATCCCCCACCCATTTGGCGGTGCGTTCGAAAGTATCGCGCAACGCATCGACCAACCGTGCACGATACGCATTGCGGTAAATTTCCATTCCGGCGGCATGGCGTGGTGTCCAATTGGCGGGGGGGGCCTGCCCGTCGTCGAGCACTTGCGCCATAAAAGCATCTTGCAGGGCGATCAGGTTCATTCTGCCGCCACTCGCTGATCTTGCGCAGCCAATCGCCGCGCCGTATCCAGCTCTTCGAGCAATTCGGGCAAAGGCGGGATCGCATCATCACGCTCAATCATCGTCGCGACATCGCCCGTCATCGACCGTGCCTTGGCATAGAGCTGCCACACGCCGCCGCACACCGGCTGGTCATGCGTATCGATCTTGATCGCGCCATCGGTGTGTCCGGCTAGATGGATCTGCCGCACGCGGTCCATCGGCAGCCCCGCAAGGTAGTCCTCCGCCGCAAACCCGTGATTATGCGCGCTGACGTAGATGTTGTTCACATCCAGCAGCAGATAACAACCGGTCCGCTGCGCCATTGCGGCGATAAATTCCCATTCATGCATTTCGTCTTCGGGGAAGGTCAGATAGCTTGACGGATTTTCGAATAGCATCGCGCGGCCAAGCGTATTTTGCGCCAGATCGATGTTGTCGCAAACCACATCAAGCGCGTCTGCCGTATAGGGCAGCGGCAACAGGTCATGGCTGTTATGTGCGCTGGTCCGCGTCCAGCACAAATGGTCGGAAATCCACAGCGGATCGATCCGATTGGCGAGCGTTTGGAGCTTTGCCAGATAATTCCGATCGAGCCCATGGGCAGAACCGATCGACAGCGATACACCATGCATGACGACCGGCATTTTGGCGCGGATTCGATCGAGAACATGCAGCGGATTGCCGCCATCGATCATATAGTTTTCGGAGATTATCTCGACGAAATCGACCGGCACATCCGAATTGAGAAAATCTTGATAATGCGGCCGGCGCAGCCCGAGGCCAAAGCCGGAAAATTTGTCGATAATGTCCATGCGATGACTCCTGGCGCCGCAAAATGACCCGGCGGAAGTGGGGGGAGGGAAAGTCCACCGGGCCATATGCGTCAATCAGCCTATTGGCCGATCAAACAGGCTTCAACCAAGGTCGCCAATCGTGCCGCCCTTGGTCAGGCATTCACCGGCCTTCATGGCCTTGAAACCGTGACCCTTGCAGGCGTTCTGGCCCTTGCAGGAATTTTCAGTGGTGGCGCAGTCGGAATTGCCTTTGCAAGAATGCACACCGTAGCAGTGGACAGTGTCATCAGCGTTGATCGCCCCGCCATTGCTGCCCGCAGGCGCATCAGCGGCGAAAGCAGCTGCAGAGGAAAGCGCCAAAGCGGCAGCGGTGGCTGCAAAAATACTATTCTTTGTCATCAGGTCATCCTTCAAATGGAGTCAACTCGTTATATCTGCCCGCCAGCTGCGGTTTGCGCCGGGGACACCAATCTATTCGCACAGTGACAAGGCGAAGTTACACACTAATCGGCAAAAAGTTTTTTAAAACCGCTGTAACGAATGTGCTTCCCCCAACGAATTGCTTGGTAACCCGGTCATAAACGGGTTCACATTTTCAGAACCAGCGGGACACATCCCGGATTCAACGCATCAAGGAGCATTACCATGAACACCAACAATATCGCGCGCATCGCCGGCCTCGTGCTGACCGCTGGCATTACTGCAGGCCTGGCTATCACACCGGCATCAGCCGCGGGCAGCAAGGAAAAATGTTACGGCGTGGCCAAGGCCGGCCAGAATGATTGCGCCGCCGGACCAGGCACCAGCTGCGCTGGCACATCGACCAAAGATTATCAGGGCAATGCGTGGAAATTGGTCGACAAGGGTGCTTGCGTAAAAATCGAGACGCCCAAGGGCAAAGGCTCGCTGACACCGATCAAGCGCTAAGCCAAATCGTCGAATTTCGGGAGAGCATTCATGCAGCGTCTGACAGAACATTATGACCGGATCACCGGCATCCTTTCGGGTCGCATATTCGAAAGCTGCGCGCTGCTGCTCACCCGCTTGGCTCTGGCCGGAGTGTTCTGGCGCTCCGGCCGGACCAAGGTGATCGAGGGAAGTTGGCTGGAGATCAGCGACACCACACGTTACCTTTTTCAGGAAGAATACAGCGCGATTCCGCTGCCAGCCGATCTGTCGATGCATTTGGCGACCTATGCCGAGCATCTGTTTCCAATCCTGCTGCTGCTCGGACTGGCCACGCGCTTCTCGGCGCTGTCGCTGCTCGGCATGACCTTGATGATCCAGATATTCGTTTATCCCGAAGCTTGGTGGCCCACCCATTCGCTATGGGCGGCAATGGCGCTGATGCTGCTGGCACGCGGCGGCGGTATATTTTCCGCCGATGCGCTTGTAACCAAATTGCGGCGCTGAACGGAAAGGCTGGGAAGGAGGGGCTGGCGTGATTGCAGACGAACAAACACTGGCGCGCCTGATGGCCTCCTCCCAACGCGGCGATAAGCAGGCATACACGGTACTGCTCACCGAAGTGCAGCTGTGGCTTGAACGGTTTTTCCGCCGCCGCAGCGCGCCGCACCAGATTGACGATCTGGTGCAGGAGGTGATGATGGCGGTGCATAATAAACGCGCGACGTATGACCCGGCGCGCCCGTTCCTGCCGTGGCTGGCGGCGATCGCGCGCTACCGCTGGGTCGATCATCTGCGCAAAGTCTATCGCAACGCCGAAGACGCTCTGGAAGATTACGACGCGCCGCATGACAGCGAAGAAGACGCTATCATGGCGCGACTCAGCCTAGCGCGGATGTTCGTGCATATCCCCGACAAGCAGGCCGAAGTGATCGAAATGGTCAAAATTGAAGGGCTTTCGATCAAGGAAGCGGCAGGCCGCAGCGGACAAACCGAAGCGGCAGTCAAAGTGAATATCCATCGCGGTTTGAAAAGACTCTCCGCGCTTATCGAGAAGGCAGAATAGTGATGAACCGGGTTCCAAACCCCTTAATTGCGCAGATGGCTGAGAATTTGCAGCCGGTGCGGCTGATCAAATTTCGCGACGGCGTGGTGCTTGTCGCACTGGCTGTGCTGGTCACGGTATTGGCGGTCGAATTGCTCGACGGATTGTGGCGCGGGGCGTGGAACGGCCAGGCGTCCCCCTTCTTCGTAATTACCAATGGTCTGCTGCTGCTGCTCGGCTGCGCCAGCGCGAACAGCGTACTGACGATGGCGTCGCCGCGCGTCGGTAGCAGCCATGACGGCCCAAAATGGGCGATGGCGATGGCCGCTGTTGTTCCGCTCGCCGCATTTGCAACCTTACTTGGCCATGACCACGGCACTACACCGCTAAACGACCCCTACGGCCTCACATGTTTCGGTGCAGGACTGACGGCATCGCTGTTCACCGCGGGCGCGCTGGTTTTCTGGCTGCGCAGGGGTGCACCCGTTACACCTGAGCGGACAGGCTTGCTTATCGGCGTCGCCTCAACCGCGCTTGGCTCTGCTGCCTATGGTCTGGCCTGTCCGATCAGCAGCGTGATGCATTTGGGTGTATGGCACGTCGCCCCGGTTGCCGCAGGTGCGCTGATCGGGCGTTTTGCCTTGCCGCCGCTGCTACGCTGGTGATCGGTTAAAGCCACTTCCATTTCCAGAACAGGATCATCTGCATCACAAACACCGCACCGCACAGCGCCACCACGATCCAGAACGCATTGTCATTGCTGACACCCGGCATCCCGCCGACATTTATTCCCAGCAGACCGGTCACGAAACCCAGCGGCAGGAAAATCGCCGCAACAATTGTCAGCAGATAATTCGTCCTCTCCGACCGGGCGATGGCGCGCGCGCGAAGTTCATCCAGCAACACCACCGCGCTTTCCTTACTCGTATCAATATCATCAAGGTAGCGGCGCAGCCGCGCGATAGTTTCGGCCATTTCGCGCCGGTCGTGGTCTTCAAACCATGCCGGAGCCTCGCGGCTGATCGCCTCGAGCGCAACATGCTGCGGCCCCATATGCCGTTGCAGGGCAAGACAATTGCGCCGGATCGAGGCAACTTTCTTGAGCATACTGCCCGCATGTTCATCCGGATCGAGATCTTCCAGCATATCGATATGGTCATTCATATCGACGATTGACGCATTCATTCGTGCGATCATATTTTCGGTCAACGATGTGACCAGCGCGCCCGCATCGAGGGGGCCAATACCGCCGTCGATTTCAGCCAGAGTATCGCGCGGTGTCTGCAGCGGGTCGCGCCGCAAGGTGATCAGACGGTTGCCATCGCTCCACACCTGCATCGACACCATATCTTCGGGCTCCGCCCCGGGGTTAAAGTTGATCCCGCGTAGGGTCGCGACCAACGTATTGCCTTCGCGGAAAGCGCGCGGTCGCGTGGCATCGCTGGTCAGCAATTCTGCAGTTGGTTCGGGAATACCGATCGCCTGCTGGAGCCAGTCATAGACCCCCGGCTTGTTGCGAACGAGATGGAGCCACATGACTTCGCTCTCTGTTTCGGGGTTCCAGCTGGGAATATCGGCCCAGCCGATGTGCCTGCCGCCGCCTTTGCCATCGAGAATTCGCCCGAACAGCAGCGCCGTTTCGTTATGCACTTCTTGCTGGTCGGTTTGCAGTTCTTCGATGTCGTTCATCAGCTGCTTGTCGCGCAGAAAATCGCGCGGCGCAATCGCGATCCTGGGCCGCTATGACCGATTTCCTACTCAAACATTCGCTGATCTCGGGTGGCACTATGAAATCTGTCGCAAATCCGCACAAAAGCCTCCATATACGGCCAATACTTAACCAGTCTGCGAGCGTTAGATTTTTGCTCTTGGACTGTGTTCCATGTGTTCCATCGGTTCAGACAGCAGGTCTTATACATGAATGACATCCGCCCATGGCGCACAATCGAACGCCGCAAATGCCGCCAGATTATGGTCGGCAATGTGCCCGTTGGCGGCGATGCTCCGATTACGGTGCAAACCATGACCAACACCCCGACCGAAGATGCGGTGGCGACGCTCAACCAGATCCAGCGATGCGAGGAAGCGGGCGCGGACATTATCCGCGTTTCCTGCCCGACCGAAGAGGCCACTGCCTCGTTCAAAAAGATCACCAAGGCGAGCCGCATTCCGATCGTCGCCGATATCCATTTCCACTATAAACGCGCGCTTGAGGCCGCCGATGCGGGTGCCGCCTGTTTGCGGATCAATCCGGGCAATATCGGTTCCAGCCAGCGGGTGGCCGAAGTGGTCCGCGCCGCCAAGGCTAACGGTTGTTCGATCCGGATCGGCGTGAATGCGGGTAGTCTGGAAAAGGACTTGCTCGAAAAATACGGAGAGCCCTGCCCCGAGGCTTTGGTCGAAAGCGCGCTCGATCATATCAAGCTGCTGCAGGATCACGATTTCCACGAATTCAAGGTTGCGGTGAAAGCGAGCGACGTGTTCCTCGCAGTCGCCGCCTATCACCAATTGGCTGAAACGGTCGACTGTCCGCTGCATCTGGGCATTACCGAGGCAGGCGGGCTGATCGGCGGCACGGTCAAATCCAGCATCGGCATGGGCAGCCTGCTATGGGCCGGTATCGGTGACACGATCCGCGTGTCGCTCTCGGCAGAACCCGAACAGGAAGTCAAAGTCGGATTCGAAATGCTCAAAGCACTGGGCCTGCGCACACGCGGCGTGCGGGTGGTGTCCTGTCCCAGCTGTTCGCGTCAGGGCTTCGATGTGATCCGCACAGTCGAAGCGCTCGAGGCGCGGCTCGAACATATCAAAACCCCGCTCTCGCTGTCGGTCCTCGGCTGCGTGGTCAACGGCCCCGGCGAAGCGCGCGAGACCGATATCGGCCTGACCGGCGGCGGAAATGGCAAGCATATGGTTTACCTCAGCGGCGTGACCGACCACACGGTGCAGAGCGAGGATATGCTCGACCACATCGTCGAACTTGTGGAGGCAAAGGCGGCGGCGCTTGAGGCAGAGGCTGCGGAAGTCGCGGTCGCAGCACAATAGTAACCGGCGAAGGATCCAAACATGCAAAGTGCCGAAACCGACTATCTAGTCATCGGGGCTGGCGCGGTTAGCCTCGCCTTCGTCGATACGCTGCTCGACGAAGATCCCGATTGTCATATCACCATCGTGGACAAACACGCCAAGCCGGGCGGGCATTGGAACGACGCATACAGCTTTGTCGCATTGCACCAGCCTTCCGCCTTTTACGGCGTCAATTCGATGCAATTTGGCGATGATGTGGTCGACGATCACGGGCCGAACAAGGGGTTATTCCCACTCGCCAGCGGGACCGAGGTTTCCGCCTATTTCTCGCATTTGATGAACCGGCGTTTCCTGCCCAGCGGCCGGGTCAACTATCACCCTTTGTCCGAATATTTGGGTAGGGATGGCGCAATGGTCGGCACCTTCAAGTCGATCCTTTCGGGTAAGCAAACCAAGGTCAAAATCCGCCGCAAAGTGGTCGACGGGACCTTCTACAAAACCTCGGTCCCCGCCACGCACAAGCGGCAATATGCGGTGGCAGGCGGCACGCCGATTGCCATTCCGGGCGAGCTTCCTGATCTGTGGATGCGAAGTGACAATTTGCCGGGTCATTATGTGATTGTCGGGGCAGGCAAGACCGCGATGGATACCGGCGTTTGGCTGCTTCAGGCCGGTGTTGATCCCGATAACATCAGTTGGATCTGCCCGCGCGATAGTTGGTTGATCAACCGTATATACACCCAGCCCGGACCGGACTTCTTAGAGAAGGTGGTTGAAAACCAGATCGCCCAGCTCAATGCCGCCGCCGAGGCCAAAACGGGCGAAGAGATGTTCGAAATCCTCGGGCGCGATGGCTATATGCTACGGATTGACGAGAGCGTGACACCGCAGATGTTCCATTATGCGACCATCTCACAGGGCGAAATCGAACTGCTCCGTCAGATCAAGCATGTCATCCGCCGCGGCCGCGTCAAAGCGATTGCACCGGGCAAAATGACATTCGAAAGCGGCGAGGAAACCGTACCCGAAGACGCGCTGTTCATCGATTGCACCGCCACGGCTGTGCCGTTTGACGACGAGCGCCAGCACGGCCCGCAATTCCGCGGCGACACCATTGTCCTCCAGCCGCTCCACTTACCGCTGGTGACACTGAGCGCCGCGATCTCCGCCTTCCTGGAAGTGCATTTCGACGACGATGAAACAAAGAACATGCTCGGCACCCCGTCGCCCTTAACCGATACGCCCAACACCTATCCGTTGGGTATGCTGACCAACTTCATGAATCGCGGCGCATGGTCGCAAAACCCGATAATTGCCCCTTGGCTGGCTAAGATCCGGCTTGATCCCACCGGACCCACGGTCGCCAAAATGATGGCAGAAGGCGACACGCGGCTGGCGGCATTGGGCGGTTTCCAGCAAGCGATTGAAATGGGCATGCCGGGGCTGCAGCGGCTCGCGGTCGCCGCGCGTGCGGAGCATCAGGACCGATGAAATGTCTGATCGCCGGACTTGCGCTGTTGACGCTGGCAACCAGCGGCTGTTCTGCCCGCGATCCCGGGGCCGCACCCGCGAACGAAACCGCTGCGCAAGTTGATGGTGTGCTGTCGCAAACCGCAAAGGCGTTCATCGAAGCCAAAAACGAGGGGAGCAAGGACCACCCTGAAGCAAGCCTATACGATGCATCGATCAATGCCGGTCAAGCAATGGATAGCGCGCTGGCGCAGGCTAAGGCAGAAGGTAAGCTGGTGATCGTCGCGATGGGTGCGAATTGGTGCCATGACAGCCGTGCCTTTGCCGGCTGGATGATTGCGCCGCGTTTCAAGAAGCTGATCGCGGACCATTATGTGCTGATATTCGTCAATGTCGGGCGCCCGCAAACCAAGGACGGGCACAATCTCGACATTGCAAAGCGCTATGGAATCGAGATCGAAGGGACGCCGACCGTGCTGATCCTGTCGCCGGACGGCAAATTGCTGAACGCGGACACGGCAAAGAACTGGCGCGACACGGCCAGCCGCAGCGAAAACGATATCTTTGACGAACTGCAGGGCTTTACCACCAATTAAGCACCTAGCGGTTAGTCTTATATAATGATCAATCGTTTCGTCTTGACCGCCGGAGTTTTCTGCCTCGGTGCCGCATTGCTGGGGCCGTATCTTCCGGACGGCGGCGGGAAAGAGACGGCGCAATCAGACACCCCCAAACTGGCCGGCGCTCAATCTTCGGCAGCACAGGGCTGGAATGCTGGCGCGCACGTCCTCCAGCGCGGAAACGGCGGCCATTTTTACGCCGATGCTATGGTAGAAGGCGCGCAAATACACTTCATCGTCGATACCGGCGCCAGCGTGGTTGCGCTGACCGGCAGCGATGCCGAAGCCGCCGGACTGTCATGGGATGAGGCGGAGATTACTTCAATCGGAACCGGCGCCAGCGGAACGGTTTACGGTGTCCCGACCAATTTGTCGGAAGTCGAACTGGGCGGAATCGTGCGCCGTAATATTCCTGCCGTGATTATTCCAGAAGGCTTGCAAATCTCGCTACTCGGGCAAAGTTTCCTCTCACAAATCGGTTCGGTCGAGATGCGGGACGATAAAATGGTGCTGACGCAGGACTAGCGGCGGCAATGGCGCAGTTCTTCGTTCACGAACCAGTTCGCCTCCGTTATGCTAGTGCCGATTTATGAATAGGCGCGATCTCATCAAAGGCACATTGGCAATCGGCGCGGCGCTGGCCGTTCCGGCGCGTTTGCCTGCGCAAGTGCGAAGCGGCCTGCCGCGAGACGCGAAGCTGGCTGAGATCGCCAAGCAAGCGCAAACAAAGGCACGCGGCAGCAATCTGCTGTGGCGCGAGGATTTCGTCGGGATTGCCGATTATGGCCTGCATTCTTCAATGCCGCGTTTTCATTTCGTCAATTTGGAGACCGCAACGGTCAATTCCTATCTGGTCAGCCATGGCGACGGATCCGACCCCGAACATGACGGCTGGCTAAACTGGTTTTCCAATGAAGACGGTTCGCATTGTTCGAGCAAGGGCACCTATGCGACCTTTGGTTGGTACACCGGTAAATACGGCACCTCGATCAGACTGGAAGGGCTCGACCCGACCAACAGTAATGCTCTCGACCGCGCGATTGTGATGCACCGCGCCAAATATGCGGAACGTGAACATCTCGAAAAATGGGGCCGTTTGGGCCGCTCAAACGGATGTTTCGCGATGGGCGAGGCAGACTTCAAACTGGCCTTGCTCCAGCTTGGGGGCGGCCGCGTGCTGCATGCCGACAGCATCGGCTTACAGGAAGATGGCACTATCGCGCCGCCGCCCACTATCGAAGCACCTGTGAATCTACAGATCTTGCAGCCGGAAAACCCCACCGGTCTCGAACAAATCAATCCCGGCGTTTATTGAATTAAGCCACTGGCTTTTGCAGGTAGAAATTCGGATCAGGTGTCTTGCAGATCGTCCTCGATCACGATCACCTGCTCGTCGGTTACGCGCGAGCGGTTGGCTTTGCGGGGCGCATCGAGGCTTTTCAAAACAGGTGCATCGCGACCGTAAATGTCGGCAAATTCGGTCAATTTGCCATCAATGTTCTGCGCCATTGTAAAGTAGGTAATGTAAGCCGGCATCGTCTTCTGGAATGCGACCCTGGTATATTTACCCGAATCTTGTTTCGCGACACCCTCTTGCGCGGTCAAACCGCCTTGCAGAATCGCCAGTGTGATGGCCAATTCGCTCGCCCGCTCGGTCCGGATGCAACCGTGGCTGAGTGCCCGCTGGGCTTGATTGAACAAATTGCGCGACGGTGTGTCATGGAAAAAGATCGCATGCTTGTTCGGCATGTCGAGTTTCATCCTACCCAATGAGTTGGTCGGCCCGGGCTGCTGCACAACCGAGACATAGCCGTTGGCACCTTTGGTCGCGACATAGCCCTTTTGCCGATAAGAGGCCGGGCTGGCCAGAACGCGTGCGCCCAGCCCTTCACCCTTCACGATCGATTGCGGCACTGTCCATGTCGGGTTGAAAATAACCCCTTCAACGCTTTCGGCAATTTGCGGGGTGGCGGTCCGGCCCGGTTTGCCCACCAC
>JBATLU010000173.1:0-1714 GCA_049289475.1 Pontixanthobacter sp.
CACTGGGGCTGATCGGCGACCATTTTCGCCGCGCGCGTCTTGCAGCGGGGCTGACCCAGGAGCAAGTGGCCGATCTTGCCGGCATTTCGCGCCCGCGCTACCGCGACATCGAGACGGGAGCAGCGGCTGCGCGCACCACGACATTGATCAACATTGCCAGGGCGCTTGGGCTGGAAATGATGCTGGTCCCGCAGGCAATGGTGCCGGCCATCGAAGCGCTTTTGCGCCCCGATGCCGAGGACGATCATCCCGCCTTCAGCCCACAACCGGAGAGCGACGATGACAGCCGCCCGTACCGCTGAGACAATTACCTCGCTGGACGTGTTCCTAAACAGTGCGAAGGTTGGCACGATCGTCAGGACGCCGGGGGATTTCAACGCCTTCAGCCTCGATCCGGCTTATCGCGCGACCGGCGGTATTCCGGTTCTGAGCCTGTCCCTGCGCGCGGCATCAGGGGGCCTGCGCAAGGATCCGCGACCTGTCGCAGGTAGCCTGCCGCCCTTCTTTGCCAACCTGCTGCCCGAAGACCGGCTACGCGAGGCGATGGAAAAACACCATGCGGGCAATGTGCGGCCGGGGAATGATTTCGATCTCCTGGCAGCTCTGGGCGCGGATCTGCCGGGTGCCGTTCGGGTGCTGCCCAGTGACGGTCAACCCGGCATCGGGGCGGCGCCAACCCAAGGACGGCCCAAGGCCCGCTTCTCGCTGGCAGGCGTGCAGATGAAGCTCTCGGTGATGAAGAACACGGGCAAGGGCGGTGGACTGACCTTGCCGCTTGGGGATGACGAGGGCCAGTATATTGCGAAATTCCCCTCGACCGCCTTTCCGGGCGTGTCGGAAAACGAGTTCGCGAACCTCGCGCTTGCCGAAGCGATCGGCATGGACGTGCCTGAGCGGGAACTGGTCAGCCGAGACCAGTTCGAGGGCATTCCCGAAGAGTTTGAAACACTTGCCGAGGGGCTGGTCTTGCTCGTGCGGCGTTTTGATCGCGGGGCAGACGGGCAGCGCATCCATATCGAGGATTTCGCGCAGGTTTTCGGCCTGTACCCGGCGCGCAAATATGATGGCGCCGCCTCCCACGACATCGCCTCTGTGCTGAATGTTGCGATCTCGCCGTTCACCGCGCTGGAGTTTGTCCGGCGGCTGACCTTCTCGGTGGTCATGGGCAATGGCGACATGCACCTCAAGAACTGGTCGCTGATCTATCCGGGCGACGGCGACACGCCCGCTCTTGCACAGATCTACGACATGCTTTCGACCGTTCCCTATATTCCGGCAGATGGGCTGGCGCTGTCTCTGGGCGGCGAGCGAGCCTTCAAGGGCCTGGCTCCGGCCCGCTGGAAGACGTTTGCCAATCGGGCAAGGCTTCCCGAGCCAGCCGTGCTCAAGGCCGTTGTCGAGACGGTGCGGCGGATTGATGCGAAATGGTGGACACTGCCGGAACGCGAGGCGGTTCCCCCGCTCGTGCTGGAACGGATCGACGCCCATGTGAAAACCATGATCCCGATCCTGACCGGCTGAGCAGTTCCAGCCCGGACAGGTCACCGGGCCTGGCGGCTTTCCCGCGGGCACGGGAAAGGCCCCGACCTTGCGGTCGGAGCCTTTGTGCCGCGCCTTAGTCGCCGCGGCGACCGTTGGGGCGGGACCAGATGAGGGAGAAGGTTTCGCCGTCTTCTTCGTCGAAGAGGTTGGCGTAGATCGGAGCGTTGAAGCT
>JBATLU010000174.1:0-14492 GCA_049289475.1 Pontixanthobacter sp.
ACCTTGATCAGCACCAGCACCGCATTGACCTTCGCGCTCTCGCTGGTTCCGATCATCAGCAACCAGGTGACCAGCAAGGCAATAACCATCGCGGGCAGATTGATGAGTCCTCCGGGAGCACCACCCATGGCTAGCGGCCCTGAGGTTAGCCATGCCGGTAAGGCTATCCCAAATGTATCATTTAAGATCGTCCCGGTAAAATACCCCGACCAACCTACTGACACAGCAGAGGCTGCAATGGCATATTCCAGCACCAACGCCCAACCCACGGTCCACGCGAGAAACTCGCCCATTGTCGCATAGCTGTAAGTATAGGCAGACCCCGCAACCGGGATCATTGAGGCAATTTCGGCGTAACACAGCGCCGCAACGATACAGACCGCCCCGGCAATGACAAAGGCAAGCATCAGCCCCGGACCAGCTTTCTGCGCGCCCGCTGCCGTCAACACGAAAATGCCGGTTCCGATAACACAGCCAATGCCGAACAACATTAGCTGGAACCAACCAAGCGAACGGTGAAGCGATTTCTTTTGTGCCGTCGCAAGGATGGCATCGAGTGGTTTGATGCGATCAAAGATCATGTTGCAAACTCTCCGTTTTCGGCAGCACTCCCCGCGCACCGCCTGACAATGCAACGCTTTTATGGAGTTTTACATTTCTAGCAAGGGAGGCTTTGCGCAAATCCCCCGCTCCGCTAGAAGTCTTCACCATGTCTACAACATTCCAGCTCGATACGAGCACCAGCCGTGCCAACCCCACCCCTTCGCCGATGAAGCGCTTGACAGTGCCCAAAATCCGCGCGCGCAAGGTCGATGGAGTAACCGCAGAACCGCTGGTCATGCTCACAGCCTATACGGCACGGCAAGCGCAATTGCTCGACGCGCATTGCGACTTGCTGCTGGTCGGGGATTCTCTTGGGCAGGTCATTTACGGCTTGCCATCGACCATCCCTGTTACGCTGGAGATGATGGCGAACCACGGCGCGGCTGTGGTGCGCGGATCATATCATTCGGTTGTTGTCGTCGATATGCCTTTCGGTTCTTACGAAGCATCGCCGCAGCAAGCCTTTGAAAGCGCGTCCTATTTGCTAAAGGCAACCGGTGCGGCGGCAGTCAAACTGGAAGGCGGCGCAGCGATGGCAGAGACGGTAGCGTTCCTGAACCAGCGCGGCATTCCGGTGATGGGCCATGTTGGGCTGACACCGCAGGCAGTCAATGTGCTCGGCGGCTATATGGCGCGCGGACGTAGCGACAGCGAGGCGGACAAGATCACAGCAGATGCCAAAGCACTCGATGATGCAGGGGCATTTGCGATTGTTGTCGAAGGCGTTGTGGAACCGATAGCGATTGGTGTTACCAACAGCGTGGCTTGCCCGACAATCGGCATTGGCGCCTCTGCCCAATGCGATGGCCAAGTGTTGGTGACCGAGGATATGCTCGGAATGTTCGACCGCGTGCCGCGCTTCGTGAAGAAATATGAGGACATTGCTGGGATGATCGAAAGGACCGTGCAAACCTACGCCGCAGAAGTCCGCGACCGCAGTTTCCCCAGCGAAGCGCAAACCTACCAACCCAAAGATTGATCAATATGGCTGCTGTGCGGCGATCAAAGTCGCGTTTCGATTGTCGCTTCGTTTCTCACGAAATAATTGGCCAATGGCGCTGAGGCGACCAATTGCAATAAATGATAGAGTAGCAGCGGAACCAGTATCAGTCCTGCACTCTCGGGCGGAAATATGACCAACGCGAGCGGTGCACCCATCGCAAGGCTCTTATGTCCGCCGGCATAGGTAAATGATATCCGGTCTCCGCGATCGAGCGACAGCGCTGCTGAAAGCAACCACGCCCCGAAATAGGCAAATGCCAGAAGACTGCAGATAATAACCAACAACCAACTCCAGCTTGCGGCATCAAGTTTGGTCCACAAATCCTGCTCGACCGCACCCGAAAAGGCGACATAGACGGCAATCGAAATCGCAGTGCGGTCCATCCAACCGACCAAAGAAGGATGTTGTTTCAGTGATGACGCAAGCCGCGTCTGGGTGAATTGACCCAGAGCAAAGGGCAGGATCAGGATCACAAACAGCCTCAGCAAGCCATCATAGCCAAGGTCCACATATCCTCCACCGCTAAGCCAAGCGAATATCGGGGCCGAGATAAACACGCCCAGAATGTTGAGCAAAGCTGCGGACACCACCGAGCTTGCAACATTCCCGCCGGCCATGGAGGTATAGGCGGTGGCGGATTGCACGGTCGACGGAAGCACGCCAAGATATAGCAGGCCGAGCGCGATGAGCGGAGGCAGTAAACCTTGAGAGGCGATGGATAATCCCCATCCCGCTGCCGCCATAATCCCAAAGCACCAGATGATCAGCGGCAAAAGCAGCCGCCAATTGCGGATTCCTGCAAACACCTGCGCTCTCGAAAGCCGAATCCCGTTCAGGAAAAACAGCGTGAATATCGCGGCATTCGAGACCATCTGTGCGATTTCGCGCGCTTGCCCTGTCGCGGGCAGAAAGGTTGCAAGAAGGATGGCAACGATCAACATGCGGATCATAATGTCGATGCGGGACATTGCTTTTAGCATAAAGGCTGCCCTGCCCGCGCGCGCATTCAAAGTCGATATGCAAACCGGCCTACGGTTTCATCTTTCTGGCCTTCGCATCTAACTGACGGGCAAATCTCGCACCATCGTCAATCTCGCGATATGCAGCGGCCAATTGAAGTGTTGTGACACGGCTTAGCGGTTGTAGCCAATACGCCTTTTGCGCGACATCAAATCCAAGATCAACATCACCCAATTGCAAAGCAATTTGTGATCTCAACACCAACAGAGCCGGATCCTGACCGCCACCATTCAACAGCGCATGATCGGCAAAAATCGCCGCGGATTCCGCATCTCCGCTATCCATGGCTTCGCGTGCAAGCAATCCTGCCGCTTCCACATTGGCTTGATCGCCAATGAAGTAGCGAGTCAAGATCTCGAGTGCATCACGCTGGGAGCCAGCACCACGCGCCGCTGCGATCATTTTGCGGGTCAGTGTCCATGGCTGCCTGATCGATGCGGCCTTGCTGTAGTTCACTCTCGCAGCTGGAAAGCGCTTTGCCGCCAGATTGGCATCGCCAGCGAGCGACAGCGCATCAAACGAGCCCGGAAATAACCGCAGGAATGCGCTTGACGCGTCAATTGCGGCACCTGGATTGCCAGCCGATATCCGCGCCCTGATAAGATCAAGGGCATCCCTGCCAGAATTCACCCCGCGCGCTTCCGCAGCACCAAGAGCGTTAGCGCCAGAGATTGCGACAAGATTGCCCGATTTGGGCGCGGCTGCCTCGTCAAGAAACTTCGCTGCCTTGTCGCGCTCATCAGTCGCTTCATAAGATCGGGCAACCAGAGTTTTCAGATATGGTGAAGCACCGGGACGTGCTGCTGCTTCGGCATAGCGGTAGATGACTTCACCATCGTTCTGACCCAGCGATAGCGCCCTGGCCAGAACATGCTGAACGCGCCAGTTTTCAGGCTGCATTGCAGCGAGCAATTCTAGCGTTTGCGCCGCACTGGCATAATTACCGTTTTCCATATCGATAATGCCCGACAACAACATCGCAGCCGGCTGCTCAAGAGTGGTTTTGTCCGCCCTCAGTAGTAGCAATCGCGCGAGTTCAAACTTCCCCGCGCGCGCTGCCAGGACTGATTGTAAAAAATATATCTTGCGGTTCGCCGGATCGATCTTCGCGATTTTCCGCACCACCGCAAGCATCTCTCTTGCGCGGCCCAATTCGCCGAGTGTCGCAGCATATTCAAAGAGCAGACCGGTATCTTCCGGATTCCGTTCCAACGCTTGCTCAAACCATATTAAAGCCGCCTGCATCCCTTCGGAATCGCGGATCAATTGCGCGCGAAATTGAAGTGCAACCGGATTCTGCGGATCAATTTCAACCGCCTTCTTGCTCGCTTCCACCGCCTGCAGTTGTTCACCGCCTCGGTAACGAAGCCTGCCAATGTCCACCCAAAGCTCCGCATCATCCGCTTTTTCAGCCAAGGCTTGGTCAAACGCCAATCCAGCTGCCGGAAGGTTGCTGTCTTCCATCTCAAGTCGCCCGAGCATGTGAAACCCGTGGGAGCGGGTTTGTCGCGAGAACTTACCCTCTCCAAGCCAACGCCGTGCTTCTGCCAATTGCCCCTGCTGCAATTCGGCTTCGCCGAGAAAGGCAGCGACTTCGTCATTTGGTGCACCAGACGCCAGCACATCGCGAAGAAGCACTTCAGCAGCAATACCGTCCCCGTCCGCCAGCGCTTGACGTGCTCGGTCAACGGGCGTGAGTTCGGCTTCGGGCTGGCTACATCCAGCCAAACCGAGCACCGCCGCTATCACCAGCAGCCGGAATGGGACTAGGTCATGCCTGAAGGTCATATTGCTTGAGCAGGTCGTAGAGTGTCGGCCTGCTGATGCCGAGCATTTTGGCCGTGCTTGAAATATTGCCTTCGCTGCGCGCCAGTGCGTGCCGGATCACTTTCCGGTCTGAAACTTCACGCGCGCTCTTCAGGTTCAGTACTTCGGCATCCTCTTCCCCACTCGATCCGAGATCCAGATCGTCAGCACCAATCAATTTACTATCAGCCATGATTACCGCGCGTTTCACGCGGTTTTCCAGCTCGCGGACATTGCCCGGCCATCCCCATCCGTCGATTGCCGCCATTGCATCGCTGGCAAAGCCTTTCACGCTCGGGTTCATTTCCTTAGCGAAGCGCGAGAGAAATGCTTTTGCCAACAGTGTTGCATCACCAGGGCGTTCGGCAAGCGTCGGGATCTTGATGACGATTTCGGCCAAGCGGTAAAACAAATCTTCGCGAAAAGTACCCTCAGCAATCATGGACTCAAGGTTTTGATGGGTCGCGCAGACAATTCGCGTATCCACTGCAATCTGTTTTCGCCCCCCAATCCGTTCAATCGTCCGTTCCTGTAGGAAACGGAGCAACTTCACCTGCAAGGGCAAGGGTATGTCGCCCACCTCGTCGAGGAAAAGCGTACCCCCGTGCGCCTGTTCGATTTTGCCTTCGGTGGTTTTGACTGCGCCAGTAAATGCGCCCTTCTCATGGCCAAACAATTCGCTCTCGAGCAAATTTTCAGGAATTGCGGCACAGTTTATCGCCACAAAAGTCCCATCACGGCGCTTACTCGCATCATGAAGGCCCTGCGCAAGCAATTCCTTGCCTGTACCGCTGGCGCCCAACAGCATCACCGAGACATTGGCATCGGCTACACGTTCGATGGTCCGAGCAACCTTGACCATTTCGGGTGCTGCGGTGATCAATCCGCCAAGAACGGTTTTGTCGTCACCAATTTTGTTCGCCAGACGCCTGTTTTCTTGCTCGATTTTGGCCAAATTAAGCGCCCGGCGCACAATCAGGCCGATGGCCTCGATATCGACCGGCTTCTGGTAGAAATCATAGGCGCCGCGTTCGATTGCTTGCAACGCACTCTCGCGTGCCCCGTGACCCGAAGCGACAATGACTTTGGTTTGAGGGCGTAGGGCGATGATCGCGTCGAGCACCGCAAAGCCTTCGGTCGTCCCATCCGGATCCGGCGGCAATCCCAGATCAAGTGTCACCACATCGGGTTCTTCGGCCCGCAATGCTGCGAGCGCGCTTTCGCGATCACCAACGATAGTTACGTCAAAATCGTCATAGGCCCATTTCAACTGCGCCTGCAGACCCTCATCATCTTCAATGATCAAAAGTTTGGGCAAAGCCTCGGATTTATCATGTGCCATTATGCCACCTCTGCCGTGGGAAGGGATTGTGATTGGGAAAGGAAACCGGCGACCGCCGAAAGCGGAAAAGAAACGGTAAACCGCGTTCCAAGCCCTTGGCGCGATTCGACATCGAGCCTGCCGCCCATCGCACGGATCATCTCGCGGGCCTCGAATGCGCCGATCCCGAATCCTGCATTCTTGGACGAAACGAAGGGCTTGAAGAGTCCGTCCCGCACAAATTCGGGGCTCATTCCGACGCCTGAATCGATAACATCAATTCGGCCGCGTACCCCGTCACTGCTAATGTCCAAATATACCGGCGTTTCAGGTTCGCTCGCATCGATCGCGTTTTGAACCAGATGCACCAGCGCTTGCTCGAGCCCTTCCGCGTCGGCGAGCACAAGGCTGTTCTCACTCCGGACAACCGTGACCTGATGTGAATCTCTATATTGAGCGACGACGCGCTTGGCGATGAGATCTAGGTCAACCGGTTCGCGCTTGTCAGAACTATTGCCACCATAGCGGCCAAGCCGCGCGAGAAGTCCGTTCAATTTATCGGCACTGTTTTTTAGAGTAACCAGCATGTCGGCCCGGAATTCAGGATTCTCCGCGTGTTTCTCGGCATTACGGGCAAGCAGTGACATCTGACTGGCTAGATTTTTGATATCATGCATGACGAAGGCGATCCGGCGGTTGAATTCGTCGAACCGTGCCGACTCCATCAACGCCTGCTGCCCCGCTTGTTCAGCCAGATAGCTGGACAGCTGCTGCCCAACCACGCGTAGTAGATCAAAATCTTCCCAGTCGAGCCGCCTTGGCGCAGCAGGACGTGCCAGCACGATAATGCCGGTAAGACGGTCAAAATGCAGCAGCGGGACAAGCGCCCATGCCTCCGGAGCATTGCGGATCCAGTCCGGCATAATTGCGCCTTCGCCGTGCTGGTCTTTCCCGGCGCGAACATCGTCGACATCCAAAATGAAATTCTTTTCTTCGAAAAGTTTGGCCAACCTTTGCGGTATTGATGTGGCCGGCACTTCGATATCACGCCACAGCCAACGTGCGGCCAGTTCAATTGACCCGCTATCATCGTGCAGCAGCAACAGACCTGAGGGGCTGTCAGTAATGTCTGCCATGGCTTTGATTGCGCGCTGTTGGAGCGATTGGTTCGGGTTATCGCCCTGACCAATCGTGCGGGTGAAACGGAGCCATTCCGCGCGGTAATCATAACGATGCTGGAACAGATGTTTGACTGCGGTTACCCGCACCCATCCGCGCAATCTGTGCGAGGGTAGCCAAAACAAGGCGCCGATCGTCGCCGCAAATGTGAAACCGACTTGAGTCAACCGCCCAGCATCACCTCCAAGCAACGAGAGCGACTGGGCAATTCCGACCATAAGCAACAAATAGGCGCCGATGAGCAAGAGCGAGAGCGTTTGGAAGGCCACACTGCGTGAGGGGCTTATCCGTATCGTCGATGCGCTTTTGGTAGCACCGATTGCCAGCGGACCGCACATGATGGCGACGACCACGCCGCGAATGGCCGCTAGTTCAAGTGGCAGTCCACCGCCTAGATATGCCACGGTATAGAAATTCAGATCGAAAGCCCACATTGCCGCAAGCGCGGCCGCAGTCCAGCGGAGCACTGACCGTACGCTTTGCGAAGCTCCCACATAAAGATTGTGCAAGAGCACAAGTACACCGACTGCAACCAACACATGAAACATAACACCCAGCTGGAATGTCAGTGCTTCAATTTCTTCTGTCACAGCAAAGCGGTGGGTGATGAGCAGCAACGCCAGTTGTAGCGTCTCGACGAATGCCAGTGCATAGACCACCGGCCTTATCGGCTTGAGCGTCTCATCGCGGCCGTCATTGGCAAACATCCGGTAAACGACGAACAGCCAAGCCAGATCGCGAACAATCTCCGCAAGCGAGGACAGAAAACTGGCCGGCCCCAAAGCCGCAACCGCAACACACCACACCGTTGTTATTGCAAGCGCGCCGATGACAGGGTTGCGGTCCGGCCGATCCTTATCACCGCGCGATGCAATCCAGATCGCGGCGAAAACACAAGCGACAGCCCCGCCCAGATAGCAAGCGAAAGCGGCCAAAAGCCAGATGTCGACCCAATTGTCCATCAACGCGCACCTTCCGGCCAAAGCACGACACGCAAGGTTTGCAGAAGGATCAGGAGATCCAGAAAGGGCGTATAATTCTTGGCATAATAGAGATCATACTCGAGCTTATGCCGCGCGTCCTCAATCGACGCACCATAGGGATAGTTGATCTGCGCCCAACCGGTAATGCCCGGTTTGACCATGTGCCGTTCCGCATAATAGGGCAGCTTTTGTTCCAGATCGCCGACAAATTGCGGTACTTCGGGGCGCGGCCCGACGAAGCTCATTTCGCCCTTCAGGACGCTCCAGGTCTGCGGAAGTTCATCTATTCGCACTTTACGAATAAACCGGCCTAAACGGGTGATGCGCGGGTCATTCTTCTCTGCCCATTTCACGCCATCCTTTTCCGCATCGGTGCGCATCGAACGCAATTTGATGACGTTGAAATTGACCCCGTAGAGGCCAACCCGTGGCTGGCGGAAGAACGCCGGTCCCCGGCTATCCAGCTTAACCAGAATGGCAAACAACGCGATGATCGGGAATGTCAGAAACAATAGGAGCGAACTGGCCGCAATATCAAAAACACGCTTGGCCGCGCTGGAAAACATCCGACCTGAAGAGAAACCGTCGGAAAAAATTAGCCAACTCGGGTTCACCGAATCGAGATCGACCCGCCCCGTTTCACGTTCCACAAAACTGCTGAAATCATTGATATGGACCCCCATCGTCTTCATCCGCAGCAGGTCCTTCAGCGGCAAGGAATTGCGCCGTTCTTCCAGTGCCAGTACCACTTCGCTGGCGCCCAGATTCTCGACAAATTGACCAAGATCATGGAGCGCGCCGCGCGGAATTGCTTCGGCTACGACCTGCTCACCTTCGTTCATCCCGACGAAGGATACGATCGCGAAACCGGCGCCGGGATCTTGACCCAATTTCTTAAGCCGCATGGCCCGTTCGCCCGCGCCCAGCACAAGCACGCGGCGACGAAAGGCTGAATTTCCCAGAAACCCGCCGATTAGCAGGCGGTTGAGCATCAATGACACGACTGAAAACGCCATCGCGAAGAGCAATGTTGAACGCCAAAACGTCGCTCCGGGAAGCATGAAATCGATGAACGACAGCGCAATGATGCCAAGGCTAATAGCCACCAGCAATCGGGCCGCAGCAAAGCGCAGAGAACGAAGCGAGTCGCTGCCGTACACCCCGACAGAAACCATCGCGACCCAGACAATCAGCACAAATCCGCCGAGCGGAAGCATCCGCGACGACATGTTCCCCGGAGCCATGCCTATCTGCGATGCGCGCAGCAACCATGCCATTTCACCGCTCAACAACAGTAAGGCGATGTCGAATAACGCCAGCAGCATTACTGCATTTGGAATATAGTGTTTAAACAGGCGGACCATACATATTGGCTCAATAATCCTTCGAGAGGATTTCCGCCTAAGCCATATGTGTGAAATGTCGGTAAATTTTACAGTTGATGTAATCGCTCCGCCCTAGCGCAGTGCCGCCCGGCTAATTTTGCCCAAATTGGAACGGCGTCACACCGCGATTAAGAGCATCAAAATTGAGCGAGGCACCGCGCGGCGGTAGCGAGCGCTGGCGGCACCCGGAGCGGTGGCAACGCGCGCAGCCCATACCAATCTTCTGTGCCAAACCTTGCCCCATTTCCACTCCCCTAGCCTGCGCCAGACTGGTCGCGAGACGGGCCTCAAGACCAAGCACAACCACGAACCGTGCATCGCCGCTCGCCCCGCTGCCTTCGACAGTTCTGGCCATTGTGAACCAGTGGTCAGGGCCCGCATCAGCACCGTCGACCGTGATCGACTGACATACCAGGTCACTCGGTCGCTCGAATGCGGAATTGGCAATCCACAGCGGGCAACTCGCCTCGCTTTCCAACAAGGTTGCCGAGCTTGCGCCGGCGAAACGTTTCGAAAACTGGCCAGCACGATCAAGCCGCGCCATGAAAAATGGCAAGCCGCGCTGGCCGACGCGTTGGAGAGTGGTCAAACGATGGGCAAGCTGTTCGAAACTAACGCCGAACCGCCGCTGAAGCACCGGCAAGTCGTAATTGGTCGCGTCACATGCCCTTAGGAAACGCGAATATGGCATCAACAGTGCGGCGGCAAAATAACCAAATACGTGCCGCTCGAACAATTTGCGTGCGGCATCATCGTGCAGCCGCGCACCACTTGCGATGGCCGAAACCGCCGCTTGCTGCTCTAACTGGGCAATTTGCAAGGCAACTTGAAAGTTTCGCGATTCCGGAGTGAGCATTTCCGAAAGCTGAAGTTGGCGCGCATGGAGGTCCAATCTGCGAAGCGAATCAGGCATCACCTCTTGGGGAAGAATCCGAATGGCCAACTGGTGCTTCTCGCGCAACCGTTCGCTGAGCGCCACGCCGAGATCGCTGCGCGAAAGGCGCAGTTCATCTGCCAGTTCTTCCGCCTTTGCATCCAAATCGGCGAAGTGGTTTCGCCAACGTTCGATCTCGAGTCGCGATTGGGTCATCGGGTCGTCTGAAGTTTGGCCTGCCACACCGGCACTGTCATAAAGGCGTGCAAATGCAGCCGCGACATGCGGCGCCGAGGTGAGGAACTCGCCGATCTCGTCCCGGTCAATTCCAAATTCTGAAAAACGTTCGTCAGCGAGACGGCGTGCGAGGCCATCGATTCCACCAATAGATTCATCTTCGCGCAAATTTCTTGGATCAAAGTCGAATTGGTCAACGATTTGCACAATAACGCGCGCTGATAGCGGCCTTTGGTTGCGTTCGATCAGATTGAGGTAGCTCGGGGAGATAGACAGCCGCGCTGCCATCGCAGCCTGTGTCAAGGCCTCCCTCTTACGAAGCCGACGCAAAGCAGGCCCGGCAAACAATGCGTTCTCACTCATTCTTGTCACTTTCTTTACAACTTGACACCTCAATTAGGCTATTCCGAACCATTTAGACAAGATAATTTGTAATATTTCCTGTAAATCGCGCAATCGGCAATCCATAAGGGTCGCCAAGGCAGCAATGCCGCATTTCTTTTGGAGAATACCGTGACTTACCAAGCCAAGATCAGCCAGCTGAACGAGACCATTGCAACGCAGGGCTCGCCCTGGAACGCGATCGACGCAGAAACGGCTGCACGCATGCAATTGCAGAACCGGTTCAACACTGGCCTCGATATTGCCCGTTACACCGCAAAAATCATGCGTGACGACATGGCCGCCTATGACGCTGATCCGGCGCATTACACGCAGTCGCTAGGCTGCTGGCACGGGTTTATCGCGCAGCAAAAGATGATTTCGATCAAGAAGCATTTCGGCGGTACAAAGCAACGGTATTTGTATCTTTCGGGCTGGATGGTTGCTGCACTGCGGAGCGAATTTGGTCCGTTGCCCGATCAGTCAATGCACGAAAAGACCAGCGTTCCTGCACTGATTGAAGAGCTCTATACCTTCCTCAAGCAGGCAGATGCCCGTGAGTTAGGCGGTATGTTCCGCGAACTTGATGCAGCCCGCGAAAATGGTGATGAAATCGAAGCCAAGCGGATCGAGCATGCGATCGACAATTTTGAAACGCATGTTGTGCCGATCATTGCCGATATCGATGCTGGTTTCGGCAATGCCGAAGCGACCTATCTGCTCGCTAAGAAGATGATCGAAGCAGGTGCGTGTGCACTGCAAATCGAAAATCAGGTGTCTGATGAAAAGCAGTGCGGTCACCAGGACGGTAAGGTTACGGTTCCACATGAAGATTTTCTGCAGAAAATTCGCGCGCTGCGTTACGCCTTCCTCGAACTTGGCGTTGAAGACGGTATCATCGTTGCTCGCACCGACTCGCTTGGAGCCGGCCTGACCAAACAGATCGCCGTGACCAAGGAAGAGGGCGACCTCGGCGACCAATATAACAGTTTTCTCGACTGCGAAGAAATTGACCCAGCTGCGATCCAGAACGGTGATGTTTTTCTCAGCCGTGAAGGCAAATTGCTCCGCCCCAAGCGCCTGCCATCCAATCTGTTCCAGTTCCGTGCTGGCACCGGAGAAGACCGCTGCGTGCTCGATTGCATCACTTCGTTGCAGAACGGCGCTGACTTGCTGTGGATCGAGACCGAGAAACCGCATATTGGCCAGATCGGCGGCATGGTTGACCGTATCCGCGAAGTCATTCCCAATGCCAAGCTGGTCTACAACAATTCACCGAGCTTCAACTGGACACTGAATTTCCGCCAGCAAGTCTATGACCTGTGGGCTGAAGCAGGGACGGATGTTTCAGCATACAAGCGCGACGGTTTGATGAGTGTCGATTATGATGCGACCGAACTTGCCATGGAAGCAGACGAAAGAATCCGCACCTTCCAGCGAGATTCAGCGGCGCAGGCGGGTATCTTCCACCATTTGATCACCCTGCCCACCTACCACACGGCGGCGCTCAGCACCGACAATCTCGCCAAGGAATATTTCGGTGATCAAGGTATGCTCGGCTACGTCAAAGGCGTACAGCGCAAGGAGATCCGTGAAGGGATCGCATGTGTGAAGCACCAGAATATGTCCGGTTCGGATATTGGCGACGATCACAAGGAAGCTTTTGCCGGTGAAGCAGCGCTCAAGGCTGGCGGCAAAAACAACACTATGAACCAATTCGCCGCTGCCTGATCGCAACTGCGAACCAATACACGGCAAGCCTAGGAGCACGTCATGAGTGATAATGAAACCAAGCCAAGCGAACCCGGCCGGGCGCGGGCGCTACTTTCAACCGCAGACTTCAAATTGCTGAGGACGGCTCTTGCAAGCCATGCCAAGACCACAGACGATCGGGAGGAGTTGGCCAAGATCAACGCTCTCCATCACCGGCTTGGAACCTATAGCTAATCAAATTGGCAGCATAGCTGCTTCATCATTCTCCTGGGGAGGAGAGTTCGGCCGTCGGGGTTCCCCAACCTCGGCGGCCGTTATTTGTTTGGTACCAATTCCAACGGTAGAAACCTTTTCGAAACCATATATGCGATGCCGTGGTTAACATATTTTGGGTAACCAAACCGCCTATGGCCAAAACTGCCCCACTCATTGTTGTCGATGCGAAGATGTACAAGCATTTCGCAATCGTCACGGTCGCGCTGACCGCCGGCATGGCACTGTTTGCCGACGGCGAAAAACGCGAAGCGGTGGCGCAGGGCATTGAAACGGCCGCAAAATATGAGCCTGAAAAGCCAAAGCCCGACGAACTGATTATTAGAAATGACCGGGTCAGCGCAGGTGGAGGCGACGGCGGTGATTTGGACGGTTTCTATAGTTCAGGCGCAAGTCTTTCCGGGCAAAACATCTACAGCGGCTACGATCCGAATGTGCTGCGTTTGGAGGCTACGGGTTTCAGGGCCGATGATGCCATGCTTGCCCGAATGGGCCTAACGCGGGCACAATTCGACGCACTCCCTCCTGCAGAACGTGAAGCGATTTTGGTCAAGCTCAACAATGGCATAACCGCCGCTCAGCGCCAGAAGAGCATTGAACGCGCCGGCGCAGCATCGCTCAGCCGGTCCGGTGGGGGTACCCAAAGCGCTGATTATTGACCTGCCTGAACTTGCAATAGGTCGATCGCAGTGCTGCCCATCGCTTCTGTAGCAGTCGCGATGACTTTTTCCGCATCAGGCGCCCAATAGGGGCTGTGAAGTGATGGCAATTCAAGCTCGCCAGCTTTTGCTTTGGCCATATCGGCTGCGGGCACGCCGCCAACCCAGAAAATCAGCGATTTGATACCATCAGGATCAGCGCGAAGAAACTGCCCAAAGTCTTCACCGCCCATCACTGATGGAACCTGATTGACACGGTCAGCGCCAAGACGCAGTTTGAGCTTGCCCATGACTTGCTCGGTGAAGTCCGGCGAATTATAGGTGGCAGGTGTGTATGGCTCCTGCACGACCACCCTAGGCATCCGGTCCTCCGGCATGCCAGCAGCCATTGCCTCCCCCTTTGCAATTCGGGCAATTCCGTCGAGCAGATGCTTACGCGATTCATCCGAATAGGATCGCACGGTAAGCTGCAATTTCGCCTCGTCGGAAATGATATTGTGCTTAAATCCTGCGTGAAAGCTGCCTACGGTCACCACAGCAGAATCAAGCGGGCTGGTCTCGCGGCTAACCAGTGTCTGCAGCTTCATCACAATTGAACTGGCAAGGACGATCGGATCCTTAGTGGTGTGCGGATAAGCGCCGTGCCCGCCCACACCGGGGATTGTGATGTCAACGCTATCGACATTCGCGAGCGCAAAACCGGGGGTATATCCAACCATTCCAGCCGGGAATTGCGCCGCATCATGGAAGCCAAGGACATAATCGGGCTTGGGAAAGCGGGTAAACAGTCCGTCTTCAATCATCGCCAGCGCGCCTTCGCCGGTTTCTTCAGCTGGCTGGAGGATCATGATCAGCGTGCCCGACCATTCATCCTTCCGCGACGCCATTTGCTGCGCCGTCCCCACCCACGCGGTCATATGTGTGTCGTGGCCGCAAGCATGCATCACACCGGTTTCCAGCCCAGATGCAGGAATCGCGGTGCGGGTGGAGGCGAAAGGCAATCCGGTTTTTTCTACCAGTGGGAGGCCGTCCATATCCGCGCGCAACATCAGCGT
>JBATLU010000175.1:0-2469 GCA_049289475.1 Pontixanthobacter sp.
GCTGTGCAGCGCGGCCAGTACGCCCATGCAGCCATAGGTCGCGGTCAAAGTATCACCGATGGAGATACCCATCCGGCTCGGCGCGCGGTCGGGTTCGCCGACAATATAGCGCCAGCCGCCCATTGCCTCGCCAATACCGCCGAAGCCAGCCCGCGTGGAATAGGGGCCAGTTTGCCCGTAGCCCGACATGCGCGCAATGATCAGCCCGGGATTATCCTGATGCAACACGTCTGGCCCAAGACCCCATTTTTCCAGTGTCCCCGGCTTGAAATTCTCCACCAGAACATCGGCGGTGGCTATCAGCTTGCGCGCGAGAGCCTGCCCTTCCGGGATGCGCAGATTGAGCGAAACGGACTTCTTGTTGCGGGCGATCACTTCCCATTGGACTTTTTCCTCGCCCTGCCCCCACAGCCGCATCGGGTCGCCCGCGCCCGGTGGTTCAATCTTGATGACTTCCGCGCCCATATCGCCAAGCAATTGGCCGCAAAACGGGCCGGCCAGCAATTGCCCCATTTCGACAACGCGTATGTCTTTCAGTGCGCCAGTGTTTGCAGGAGTGTTTACCGGCATTATTCGGCGGCCTCGGCAAAATGCCAAACCGGCTGGATCGGCGCGGGAAGGCCGGTTTCTGCCTCACAATTCTGGCGCAGTTCCGCGATCGGCGGCCCATAATTGAACAAGGGCAGGTCACCGCGCGAGGATTTGATATCTGCGCGACGCTTGGCCGTTGCTGCTTCATCAACCACGCCGTCTTCGCTTGCGACCACGCCGTAAGCCAGTGCACCCTCTGAAGTTACGAGACCTTGGGTGATTTCCAAACCAACCAGTGCCGGATCGCGCTCCAGCGGATCGCCCCAGCCGCCGCCGCCCCAGGTGATGAAATGCAGCTGGTCGCCTTCTTCCACACGGACATCTTCGACCTTATTGCCGACGATGGTCTGCGTTCCGTCCGCTTTCTCCAATATCTTGCGCGCTCGCTTGCCCGGCTCACCGCCATTGACGCCCCAAGGCGGGACGAACCAGCGGTCATCATGGATCGAAATCGTGCCAGCGGCTAGGAACCGGTAGGTCATGTGGATGCCATTACCGCCGCGGTGCACGCCCGCCCCGCCGCTGTCGGGTGCGGTTTCATACCGTTCGATCATCAGCGGGAAATAGCGTTCGAGAAATTCGTTGGGCACATTGGTGAAGCCCGGCCACAGCGAATGGCCATCGGGGCCATCGCCCATTGGTCGTCCGGGAATTCCGCCAAAGCCGATCTGGAACAGCTGGAACCAGTCGCCCTTCTTGTCATTACCCGAATAGAACAAATGCGGTGAGGACGAGAAACCGGCTGCATTGAGGAATTCGGGTGTCTTTTGCCCGAGCAATCCGCCGAGAATATCGAAAATCCGCCCCAACGCGTGGGTCCGGCCTGAAAGCGCCGCCGGGAATTTCGGTTTGAGCAGCGATCCTTCCGGGATGCGGACGTCGATCAGATCGTAGAAACCGTCATTGAACAAAATCTGCGGGTCAAAGACCATGATCATGTAGATGCCGAAGAACATCTTGAACATGTTTTCATTGAGGAAGAAATTGATCGACGCAGCGCTTTGAGGGTCGGTGCCGGCGAAATCGAGCACGACTTTCTCGCCCTCGCGCCACATGGTGCATTTGATTTTGTAGGGACCATATCCGACGCCGTCGTCGCAGATATAATCCTCGAACATCACCTTGTCTTCGCCAATGGCCATGGCAATCAGCGACTTCATAGCCCGGTGGTTACGGGCCAGCAGTTCCTGCGTCGCGCTGATATAGACATCATCGCCGAACCGGTCCGCCATCTCGACAACGCGGCGGGCGGCAACCCGGCAAGACGCGATCAGCGCATTCAAATCTGCCTGACACCAATCGGGTTTGCGCGTCTGGTGCATGACGAGCTTCATCAGATCGTCATTATATTCGCCCTTTTTCCAGATTTTTACGGCCGGAATACGCACGCCTTCTTCGAATATGGATTTGGCGTCAATCGGCATTGAGCCAACAACCTTGCCGCCAATGTCGGACATATGCCCGAACATGGCGGTATAGGCGATAAGCCGCCCATCCTTGAACACGGGCAGCAGCACCAGCCAGTCATTGTTATGGCTGACCGCGCCTTCGCAGCTGTAAGGATCGGACAGAAAGATCATGTCGCCATCTTCCAGCGTGCCATCAAACTGCTCCAGAAAGCCGCCGATGAAGCTGCCGAACTGGCCGACAATCATCTTGCCGGTGTGATCGGCGATCAGCGGGAACGCATCGCCCTGCTCGCGGATACCCGGTGACATCGCGGTGCGAACCAGCGTGGCATCCATTTCGATGCGGGCATTGCGCAGCGCGTTCTCGATTATGTCGAGCGTGACCGGATCGATAGAGATTTTTTTGAACGGTGTATCGTTGGTCTGGATGATCTGTGCGGTCATTATTCTGCTCCTTCAGCCAGATTGA
>JBATLU010000176.1:0-10072 GCA_049289475.1 Pontixanthobacter sp.
CCTTTGCCTCGGTCACCAAATTTGACGGGGTGAAGCAGCGCAGGCTGACACCGGCGGAGATTGCACAGATAGCCGGGCGTGCGGGGCGGCATCAGACCGATGGCACCTTCGGCACTTTGTCCGGTGCCGGAACATCCGGCGCTGGCGCAAGAGGAATCGAAGTTGCCGAATTTTCCGATGAGGAAATCTACGCAGTTGAGGAACACCGATTTGCCCCGTTGACCAAGCTGTTCTGGCGCGACTCCGATCCGCGCTTTGATTCGATTGGGACATTGATTGGCGACCTGGAACGCATACCGTTCGAGCCCGAATTACAGGTCATGCCCGAGACAATCGATCTTGCTGTGCTCAAGCGGCTTGCAGACGAAGATCTGGCCCGCGACGTCAAGGGGTCCGGCCAAGTCCGCAGATTCTGGGATGTTTGTTCCTTGCCTGATTTTCGCCAACAAGGCGCCGAAACGCATTCGCGGTTCTGCGCGCGCTTGTGGCAGGACCTGCGCGGCGGCTATATCGGGGCCGATTTCGTCGCTGCACGGATCGCCGAACTCGACAATATGCAAGGGGACATCCATGCAATTCAGGGAAGAATCGCGGCCATCCGCAGCTGGGCCTATATTTGCCAGCGACCTGACTGGGTGCTGGCACGCGACGAAATGGCGAGCCGCGCGAGAGCGGTAGAAGCCAAATTATCCGATGCGTTGCACGGCCGTTTGACCGAACGCTTTGTCAATAGAAGGACTGCAATCCTGATGAAATCTCTGGGACAAGATCCTGCGCTGTTGCCGGTCACGCTAGCCGATGACGGCGTATTGTCGGTGGAAGACGAGCCGATCGGAAAGGTCGAGGGTTTCCGCTTCATCGTCGATCCGCTCGCTAACCATGCGGACCGCAAAATGTTGCTCGCCGCAGCGGAGAGAGCCTTGCCGCGGATTCTGGGATCGCAGGCCCGCAGGCTCGCTGGCGATGCCGTGGCCAATGCAGAATCCGGCCAAACGGCTGATCTGTCAATCGGGCGCGGGGCGATCTGGTGGGACAAGCAGAAAATTGCCCTGCTCGACATTGGCGTAGGCGTGGTATGCTCCAAGATCGCGCTATCGCGTGATCTCGATATTCTCCATGACACAGATCGCAGCGCGCTGGAATCGGCGCTGGGCAGTTGGCTCGAACAGCAATTATTGCCAATTGCGCCGCTCGCCAAAATGGAAGCGGCGACCCGCGACAAGGATGCGGGTTCGCAGGCCCGGGCATTGCTGCTGACGCTGATCGCCGGCCATGGTTTCATCACTCGCGAGAAAGCTGGGTTGGAGCATTTACCCAAAGAGGTCAGACCGTTCCTGCGCCGCCTTGGTGTCACTTTCGGCGCGCTCGATATTTTTGCAGCGGCGCTGCTGAAGCCTGCACCCCGGCGCATTTTACATGCGCTCGGAGCAGACCGGCGGCCGCTTCAGGAGGCAATGCTGCCGGTTATCGACGGAGCAGGCAAATTGCCTTCCGGTTATCGTCCAGCCGGGAAACAAGCGGTGCGGATCGATCTTGCTGAGAAGCTTCTGCGCGCAGCGCATGAAGCCAAGGCCAGGTCGGGCCAGAAGCGGTTTGTGATCGATTCCTCGCTCGCGATATCAACGGGCCTGACATTCGACAGCTTTACCCGTCTGTTGGGGGCCGCAGGTTTTCGGCTGCATCCGGCACGCGCGCTGAAGGAGAATATGGCCGGGCCGCCTGCCCCCGGTTTCTGGCAATGGCGCCCTGCACCGCGCAAGCCCGATCCACGAACGCCGGCCCCGCCGCGCGAGGGGAATGTTTTTTCTGCTCTGGCCGATCTGGTCCGGTAGTTAGCCCATGCCGATGCGGATCGACCGGCTGATGTGCTGTTTGCGTTTCGTCAAAACGCGCAGTCAGGCGAGCGGCTTGGTCGATGAAGGCCACATTCGGTGCAACGGCGCCAGGGTACAGCGCGGCAGCCATATGGTCGATGCAGCAGATATCCTCACGCTTCCGCTGGGGAAAACCGTCAGGGTTCTGGAAATTTTGCAGCTCCCTGCACGGCGCGGATCGCCGTCAGATGCGCAAGCCTGCTATCGCGTTCTTGACCCGCAGGCGGAAGTTGCCATAGCAGACGGGAAACCACTTCTGGATAAAGGGAACACGCCACCATGACATATGTCGTCACCGAAGCGTGCATTAAGTGCAAATATACTGACTGCGTTGAAGTATGTCCGGTGGACTGTTTCTACGAAGGCGAAAATATGCTGGTAATCAACCCGAGCGAATGCATCGATTGCGGTGTGTGCGAGCCCGAATGTCCGGCGGAAGCGATCCTGCCCGATACTGAAGACGGGCTTGAGGCAGTTCTCGAACTCAACACCAAATTTTCTGCTGAGTGGCCCAACATCACCAGCCAGAAATCGCCACCGGCCGATGCCGATGATTACAAGGGCATGGAAGGCAAGATGGAGAAGTTCTTCTCCCCGGAGCCGGGCGAAGGCGACTAGTCCAGCGCGTCAAATGCAATCATCTTACCCCCGGTTCGTGCGCGAATCGGGGCATGATGCATTGCCTTTCAATACTGACTCGCAATTTTGTTGCACTCGTGCTATATAATAGAACAACCACACTGGTTTGACCCCGGTGGCAGGTGTGTATTTGGAAAGGCGCGCAACCATTTCTTGACTGGAAAACCCGGACCGGCCGTGTCGCATGATACGGTCCAAGAGAGGTTTTGACTGTCCAACGGTAGCGGGCCGCACGAAAGGACTATTTATGGCAGGTAAGGCTCTCGCCTTCGATGTCGGCGATTATGTCGTCTACCCCAAGCACGGTGTCGGCCGTGTGACCGAAATCCAGAATGAAGAAATCGCTGGCATGGCGCTCGAACTGTATGTTCTGCGCTTCGAGAAAGAGCGCATGACTTTGCGCGTGCCGACCAACAAGGTTGAAGCGATTGGTATGCGCAAGCTGTCGAGCGACAAAACTTTGAAAGAAGCGATGCAGACGCTCAAGGGTAAGCCAAAGGTCAAGCGGACCATGTGGAGCCGCCGTGCGCAGGAATATGAAGCGAAGATCAATTCGGGCGATCTGGTGTCGATTGCCGAAGTGACCCGCGATCTGTTCCGTCCTGACGACCAGCCCGAACAGAGCTATTCCGAGCGGCAGATATTTGAAGCTGCATCGAGCCGCTTGGCGCGCGAATTGGCAGCTATGGACAAGACTGACGAACCAACCGCTTTAGAGAAGGTTCTCGACGTTTTGCGCGAACATGCGCCGCAATATTATGACAATGATGACGACGAAAGCTGATCGACGAAACGTCTAGCCACATCGACAAGGGCCGCCCCAACAGGCGGCCCTTTTCATTGGCATCGCTTGCATGGGCCCGTTTGCTGTATTATATCCCCAATACAGTAAACGGGAGAAGTCCATGTTAAACCATCTGTTCAAGAAGATCGCACCTGTGGCGGCGATGGCAATCGGCCTCGCGCTCAGCGGCTGCAATATCGATATGTCGATCAACGGCGAGAAGGGCGTACCGCTCGCCGAACTCGACCAATCTGGAGATCCGCCAACCGGCGTTGCTCTGCTCGGACCGGATGTTGTGATCATTTCCGAAGGCAAGAAACTGGCAATTACGGTTGAGGGCGAAGACAAGGCGGTGGAAGCCATGCGTTTCACGCTTGAAGACGGAACCTTGGGCATCATGCGCGATTCCGATGTGTGGAACGGCAAGGCCAAAGCCACAGTGCGTGTCACCATGCCCGCTCCGGAAGACCTCAACATGGCCGGGTCCGGCCGGATCGAAGCCGCCACAATGGCCAAAAAGGCCAACATCAACATCGCCGGATCGGGTGTGATTGAAGTGACCGCACTTGCGGCTGACAGCCTCGAAGTAGCGATGGCCGGTTCGGGCAGTGTCAAGGCCAGTGGCAGCGCAAAGGCGCTCGAAGTTTCCGTGATGGGTTCGGGCGAAACCGACCTCAGCGGCCTGACCACCGAAGGTGCCGAGGTCAATATTGCCGGATCAGGCAGCGTTGCTTTTGCCTCTGATGGCAAGGTCGAGGTCAATATGGCGGGATCGGGCAATGTCACCGTAACCGGCGAGGCGAGCTGCGAAGTCAATTCTATGGGCTCGGGCAAAGTCACCTGCAAGAGCGGCACACCGCAAGCGGCGACCGAACCAGCGGAATAATCGCATCCGCATTCAGAATATGATAAGGCCGCGCATGGAAGGATTGTACCATGCGCGGCCTTGTCTTTTTATCGCTGCTGGGCGGGAGCTTGATGCTTCAGGGATGCCTGGCCAAAGCGGCCTTCGATGTCGCGACCACGCCTGTGCGCGTGGCCGGTAAAGCCGTCGATTTCGCCACCACCAGCCAATCCGAATCGGATGAACGACGTGGCCGTGAAGTTCGCCAGCGCGAAGAGCGACTCGGAAAATTGCAGCGCCGCTATGAGAAGGAACAGAAAAATTGCTCCGCTGGCGACACGCGAGGCTGCGAGAATGCGCAGAATATCTATGCCGAAATGCAGGTGCTGATCCCCGCCATTCCGGTCGAAACCAAGCCGCGATAGTCAGCGCCTAAATATATGTTTGACCCTAGGCAGCTGACCGCCGCAACCGGTCGTTGATCGCATTGCCAATGCCGATTTCCGGGATGGGTGCAACGGCAATCCGCGGCAACTGAGACCGCGCTGCTCTGTGCAAACAAGCATAAAGATTGGCGCCAGCGTCAGACAAACTGCCCGAAGCAGACAGCGAGCAGTGGCCCGCAATTGCACCGAACCCAATGTGAAATTCGTCCGCTTCAGCGGTTTCTACATTGAGCCTGACCGGTTTTCCCGGGGCATAATGGCTCGCAAGCTGCCCGGGCGCTTCGATCGAATCTCCGCCCGCTCCGCGCTGCAGAGGCCGGTCAAAATAGTGCCAGTGCAAAGCATCCAGATCGACCGGGCCGGGCCTCAATTCGTCCCAGCCGCCGTCTTCGCGAATCGCCAAAATCGTCGATTCGAGCCCTTCTTCGCAAAGTCCGGCATCAAGGATCAGATCAATCCTCCCATTGAGTGACGCCGCCACATGGTCTGCGCTGGTCGGGCTGATAAAGCCGCTGGCGTTGGCCGACGGCGCAGCAAGCGGGAAGCCGCACAGATCGAGCAAGGCGCGCATTACCGGATGCGCAGGCGCGCGCAATGCCACGGTTGGCAGGCCCGCGCTTACCGCCTCAGCCAAACCTGCATCGGGTCGCAACGGAACGACCAGAGTGAGCGGCCCGGGCCATTCTCGCTCTGCCAGCAGTGATGCACCGCCAGTGAAATCTGCATAAAACCGTGCCTGTTCGGCATCGCGGACATGGACAATCAGCGGATTGAAGCTCGGCCGTCCCTTGGCTTCATAGATCCTCGCAACGGCTTGATCGCTGTCTGCCCGCGCGGCAAGTCCATATACCGTCTCGGTCGGAACCGCGACCAAACCGCCTGCACGCAGAATTTCAACCGCGCGGGCAATGCCGGCGGGGTCTGCGAGTAGCGTTTCCGTAGCGTTCTTGTCGCCCATGCCGCTGCGCTATAAGTGGGGGCAACAAAAAGCCAAGGGAATCGTTCTTCCCACGCGCAAAACCAACCGGCCGAGGATATTCATTGTGACCCCCTTTACCCCGCCTACCCAAGACCAGCTGCTCGCCATCAAGGTCAATGCCGGAATCGAAGATCTGGCCCAAAGCGCGCGCTTCGCTGCCGCTGAACAGGATATGGTCGAGGCAATTGTCGAAGGCGTAGGCGCCTTCGCCGCGGGTGAATTCGCACCGCTGAACCGGATCGGCGATCTTGAAGGCGCCCGGCTGGAAAACGGCGTGGTAACACTGCCTGCGGGCTATGACGCGGCCTATTCGCAATATGTCGAGCAAGGATGGAACGCGATTGCATCGCCCGAAGAATTTGGCGGCCAAGGTCTACCGTTCACGCTTGCCTGCAATGTGATCGAGAATCTCGGCGCAGCCAATATGGCCTTCACTTTGCTGCCGATGCTGTCGGTCGGGGCGATCGATGCCATCGAGAACCACGGCAGCGATGCGCAAAAGGCGGTCTATATGCCCCGGCTGGTCAGCGGTGAATGGTCGGGCACGATGAATCTGACCGAACCGCAAGCCGGGAGCGACGTTGGCGCTTTGCGCTCCACCGCGAGCCCGATTGAATCGGGCGAGCATGCAGGTAAATATCTGATTCAAGGACAAAAGATCTACATTACCTGGGGCGAGCACGAGCTGTCCAAAAACATCATCCATCTGGTGCTGGCACGTTTGCCCGATGCGCCGGAGGGTACGCGCGGGATTTCGCTGTTCATCGTCCCCAAATACCATGTGAACAGTGACGGGTCGCTGGGCGGCAAGAACGATCTGCGCTGCGTGAGCCTTGAACATAAGCTGGGCATCAATGCCTCGCCGACCTGCGTGATGAGCTACGGCGACAATGGTGCCTGTATCGGCGAATTGATCGGCGCGGAAAATCGCGGTCTCGCGGCCATGTTCACGATGATGAACAATGCGCGGATCAATGTTGGCAGCCAGGGCGTGCAAATCGCCGAGCGGGCGCTGCAACAGGCCGCCTATTACGCAAAGGAGCGGGTCCAGTCGGCCCGCGCCGGATCGCCCGACCGCAGGCCTGTGGCGATTATCGAACATCCCGACGTGCGGCGGATGCTGTTGCGGATGAAGGCGCTAACAGAAGCTGCGCGCGCTTTGCTCTATTACACCACCGGTCAGGTCGACCGCGGAACTTTGGGTGATAGCGCTGCGGGTACGCGCGGCGATGTGTTGGTGCCGATGATCAAGGCGTGGGGGACCGATACCGGAATCGATGTGGCCAGCATTGGCGTGCAGATTCACGGCGGTATGGGCTTTATCGAGGAAACCGGCGCAGCGCAGCACTACCGTGATGCGCGGATTGCGCCGATTTATGAGGGTACCAACGGCATTCAAGCCGCCGATCTGGTGACGCGCAAGCTGGGCTTGGACAACGGTGAGGTCTACCAGCTGCTTATGGCCGATATTATCCGCGATGCCGCCGATGAACCGGTTCTCGCCGCGCTGGCAGAAGATTGCACTGCGATTGCGGGCTGGATGCGCGACGGTGCCTCGCTCGACGACAAGCTGGCGGGAAGCGTGCCCTTCTGCACCATGTCCGCCATTGCGGTGGCCGGTTGGCAATTGCTGCGCCAGAAACGCGCGGTCGCGGCCGGTGCTGCACCCGCGCTAGCAGCGGTGAAACCGGTGACTACACGCTTCTTCATCGATCATATTGTATCCGAAGCCGCAGGGCTCAAACCCTCCGCCACTGCCGGTGCCGCGATCCTCTATGGCCTGTCAGCCGATCAATTGGCTGGCTGACAGGCGCCTCTGCCAACGTATTTTTTTATCTGCTCAGTTTACAGGCATCGGCATCGCAACCTTGCGCGCAAATTCCTCGGTGAAGGCGGCGCGCGGGTCGCCGCGCAATTCGCGCTGGGGTGGTAAGCGGTCGCTAACAACCTTGGCAATCGCAGTTGCCGGAGCGGCCTTGGGATCGATCACCCGCCAGATAATCCCAGCGGTATCGTCCGAAACCAACAGCGCACCATCCTTGGCCCATTCGACCCAGGTCGGGCGGCCATGTGTTGTGCCATCTCCGGTGAGGAAATTGGTCAGAACGGGCATCGGCTTGCCGACCGGATTGCCCAATTTGTCAAACGCGACAAACACCACATCATAACCCGAAGCCGGTTTGCGGTTCCACGACCCGTGGCGGGCAATGAACACGCCTTGTCCAAAGTTTGAACCCATACGGTGCCCGCTCGCGGTAAAGCGGAAGCCCAGCGCAGCTACGTGCGGGCCAAGCGCGTATTCGGGCTTTCTTGTATACCCAACCAGCGATTGCGGCATCGGTGCATCAACCCGCGTATCGACCACGTCGCCATAATAAAACCACGGCCAGCCATAATTCACCCCGAGCGGGACGTTGGTGAGATAATCGGGAACAAGGTCCGAACCGAGCATGTCGCGCTCGTTTACGACGGTCCATAACTCATTGGTCCACGGACTCCAGTCCAATCCGTTCGGATTGCGCAGACCAGCGCCGAAAATGCGCGGTTTGTCAGTTTCGAGATTATACTCCCAGATCGCCGCACGGCCTTTCTCGGCCTCGATGCCCTTATCAGCGATATTGGTGTCCGAACCGACTGCGACGTAGAGTTTGGTTCCATCCTTGCTCAGCAGGAGATTGCGCATCCAATGTCCGCCGCCGCCAGGAATATCCATCAATTTGCGCGCTTCTCCGGTAATCTTGGTTTCGCCTTGCTGATAGGGAAAGGCGAGAACAGCATTGTGGTTGGCGACAAACAAAGTGCCGTCCTTATACGCCATACCCGAGGGCGATTCGAGCGAATCGGTCAGGACAAATCGTTGATCCGCAACGCCATCTCCGGTGCTGTCGCGCAGCAGCACAATCTCGTTGGGCGATTTGCCGGTAGCGCCTGCGCGCGACATCAGCCAATCGGCCACCCAGCCCGCAATTCCGCCACCGTCACCGCTGGCCGGCGCGCGGGTCAGCGCAACCAGAACATCGCCATTGGGCAGCGCCAGCATTGTGCGTGGATGATCAAGACCTTCGGCAAAACGCGCAACCTCAAGCCCTTTTGCGGCGTCAGGCTTCTCGCCTTCTTTCCAGCCGACCGGTTCGGCAATATTGACCGTGGGTACGCTCTCCGCCGCGGCTTCCTGAAGCACCGGATCCTTGCCGCTGACCTCATCCATACTCAAATCGGCGACATCGCCCCTGCTTAACCAGAACAGGGCAAGCGCGATGATTGCGAAAATGGCGAGGATCCAGATCAGGATTTTGCGTTTTGTGCTCATAGACCTCCGGTTAAACGCTGTCCGCTCTTGCGGCAATGGTCCATTGTTCTAGATGGGCGTGATGTTCGATTTTGCATCCGATCCCGATTTGCCCAAGCCGGAACGCTACCGGCAATTGGCCGATGCCGCCAAAGCACTGGTAAGCGGCGAGCGCGATGCGGTGGCCAATATGGCCAATGTTGCAGCACTGATCTGGGAATTTGTTCCGCAGCTCAATTGGGCGGGTTTTTACCGGATGATCGACGGCGAGTTGGTGCTCGGCCCGTTCATAGGCCGCCCGGCCTGTATCCGCATTCCTCTGGGCAAGGGTGTCTGCGGAACCGCTGCATCCGAAGGAACCACGCAATTGGTCGAAGATGTCCACGCTTTTCCGGGCCATATTGCCTGCGATTCGGCCAGCCAGTCCGAACTGGTGGTGCCGGTTATCCGGGGCGGGTCGGTAATTGCCGTGATCGACCTCGACAGTCCCGATCTTGCCCGATTCGATGTCGATGACGCTGCTGGTATGGAACTGCTTGCAGCGCAGCTGACGCACGCAATCTAACCGCCCCGAAACGGGACAGCCGTAGCTCAGGGCTTGGGTTTCCGCGTGATACGATGGTAGATTTTCGGTTAACGCCGGGAATCGACCGGCTTTCTATCGCCAAGGGGAATGCCATGAAGGCCCGTCATCTCGTCATGTTCAGCGCTGCATCGGGCGCGCTTATCGCTTCGGCTCCGGCCTTGGCCCAACCCGAAATGACCTATGAGCAGCCTTACGAATATGCGCAGCCCGCACCGCCGCCGCAGGCGCCTCGTGTGGTCTATCGGCAGGAAGCGGTCGTGCAACCCATCCCTGCGGCCCCACCCATGTCCGAACAGGCCGACTATGATAACGGCTATCAAGATGCCGGAGCGGATTATGAAGTCGAATATGAATATACCGATGCCCCGCAGGCGCGCGTTCCCGGGTATTCCCCGCAAGTCATGCCGCATCAGGCAGTTCCTTATCCGCATCACGCGATGCAAATGCAGCAGCAACCGCAGTTCGACCGTGGTGCGTGGCTCGATGAATGCGTCAGTCGATATAACGGCGGCGAAGTCCGGCGCGACCGCAACGGCAACATCATTGGAGGATTTGTCGGCGCAGCGGCAGGCGGCCTGATCGGCAACCGCGTTGCCGGCCGCGGTGACCGCCTAGCCGGATCGCTGATCGG
>JBATLU010000177.1:0-9613 GCA_049289475.1 Pontixanthobacter sp.
GCCAGCACCCAGCCAAACCGCGCACGGTCAACCCATGCGCCCACCATTAGCGCGGGGGTGATGACGGCAAATGTCATCTGGAACAGCGAGAACGTGTCTTCTGGCATCGAGGTCCCGCCGCGCACCAAGCTCATGCCGCCGAGCATGAAATTACCAAGTCCGCCAAGCAAGCCGTTCGTGACAGTTCCGAAGGCGAGCGTATAGCCCGCTGCGACCCATAGCGTGGATGCCACGGCGGCAATCGCGCCGATCTGCAGCAGCACTGACAGGAAATTCTTGGCCCGCACTAGCCCGCCGTAAAACAGGCCAAGTCCCGGGATCGTCATCATCAAAACGAGCGCTGCGGAAGTGAGAATCCAAGCCGTATCGCCAGTGTCGGGCAAGACCTCAGCAGAGCTCTGCGCCCACGCGGTTGCCGGTAATGCCGCAGGGGCAGCGGCAATCAATCCAGCACTTAATCGGCGCATCAAGTCTCTCCCCATCGCATATTGTATGCTTGTCCGGCGACCGCTTAGATTATCAATGCAATGTGAAACAACCCCTGAGGGCAACAAGACTTCATTTTTGCCGCAAGAGTTGAACTATCCTGTTAAAGAAAGGCATCAAGTACCTGATCGGGGGGACGGTGCCCGTCGGCCCAGAAGCGGATATTGGCGATCACCTTTTCGCCAGATGCCTCGCGGCCTTCGATCGTTGCGCTGCCGATATGCGGCAGGGTCATGACATTCGGATGCGCGAGCAAGCGCGGATCGACATTGGGTTCATCGGGATAGACATCGAGACCTGCGCCAACCAATGCGCCGCTTTCCAATGCTGCAATCAGCGCTTCCTGATCGACCAGATCGCCGCGCGCCGTATTGATCAGGCAAGCGCCCGGCTTCATAAGGGCAAAGCGATCCTTGTTATAAAAGCCGATCGTCGCCTCGGTCGCTGGACAGTGCAGAGTTACAATATCGGACGACGCAATTAGGCTATCTTCATGCTCGTGAAAATCCGCGCCGAGCATGGTTTCTACAGCGAGCGGGAGACGGTGGCGGTTATGATAGGCTATTTTGAGGCCAAATGCGCGAGCGCGGTGCGCCACAGCCTGCCCGATCCGCCCCATACCGATGATCCCCAATGTCTTGCCGCCAAGCTGACGCCCAAGCATGCCCGACGGCGCCCAACCGGTCCATTCGCCGCGCCGCACAAGTGCAACGCCTTCGCGGACACGGCGCGGTACGCCGATGATCAATTCCATTGTCAGATCGGCAGTATCATCGGTGAACACACCCGGCGTATTGGTGACCATGATTCCGCGTGCGCGCGCTGCTTTCAAATCGATATGATCGGTGCCAGCGCCGAAATTGGCGATTAATTTCAGCCGCTCGCCTGCGCCATCGATCAATCGGGCATCAATCCGATCGGTAACTGTCGGGACCAGCACATCGCAATCCTGCATCGCCTGCGTCAAATCGGCGCCTGACATTGGCCTGTCTGCACTATTAAGCGTTACCTTGAACAATTCGCTCATACGCGATTCTACGCTTGGCATAAGATGCCGTGTCACGGTGACTTTCGGCGTTCCTTCGACCCGGCGCGGGGTCCTGTCACTGTCTTTTTGGGCGCTAGTGTGTGGCATGAAGCAAGCGCTAGGACGGCTTGATAGTGAGCGTCAAGCAGGCTGATGTGAGAATACCGGTGAATCGACCTTGAAGGGAGTATCGGCAAGCGGCTATTACAGATGCATGACATTCCGGATTCTCACGATATTGTTACTGTTTATGACTGTCGGCCTCGGCTCGGCCTCTGCGCAAAACCGCGAGGTACCCTATTGGGCGTCGATCAAACCTGACGAATTGAATATGCGGGTCGGCCCGAGCACGGATTTCAAAATTGTTTGGGTTTTCCGCCGGGCGGGCCTGCCGATCAAAGTCATCCGCGTGCAGGAAGGCTGGCGGATGATCGAGGATGTTGATGGAGAGAAGGGCTGGGTGCTGGCCAGCTTCCTCAATCCGCGCCGCAGCGCGCTGGTGGTGGGCGATGGACTTGCACCGATGCGTGAACTTCCGGCGAGTTCTGCCAAACTCAAATGGAACCTTGAACCAGGTGTGGTTGGCTATCTGAGCGATTGCGAAGCCGGTTGGTGCAATCTCAACGTGCATGGCCACAAGGGCTGGGTCGAACAGAAGCGCCTATGGGGCAGCGGCACTCCCTGATACGAAATGGGCGGCCCGTTTGAGCCGCCCAAATCATTACGAAGCCGAAAACTGCTTATTCAGCAGCAGCAACCTCACGCTTTTTAACCGTAACCTTAACACCCTCGTCGGATGTCGAGACCCAGCTACCATCTGCGGCAGGTTCACCATCGGTCCAGCATTCAGGCGCAGAGCCTTTTTCGGATGAATTGAAACAGGTTTGGCCCTTGGTCACCTTAATGGTTCCGCGCGCCGTTTCTTTGCCATCAACCATATCGACGTAATTTCCGTCGGCATCGACGGTGGTCGAGCCGGTTGTGCCGTCAGCATTTGTGACATCGTAAGTGCCCGCCATCGATTCCTCAGCGGGCGCTACGGCAGCAGCGGTTTCAGTCTTGTCGGCTTCGACAGGCGCTTCTGCCTTGGAACATGCAGCCAGAGCCACGACACCAGCGATCACAAATAATTTCTTCATAAAAACCCCTCCGTTTGTTGGAACCGCTGCAGATATCACCAAACGGAGAGATTATCGAATCTGAAAAATTGCGCCAATGCGTTTTATACCATTTCCACAGCAATTGCGGTTGCTTCGCCGCCGCCGATGCACAGGCTGGCAACACCGCGTTTCTTGCCCTGTTGCTTGAGCGCGTTGAGCAAGGTCACGATAATGCGCGTGCCGCTCGCACCAATCGGGTGGCCAAGCGCGGTGCCGCCGCCATTGACGTTGATCTTGTCGTGGGCGATTCCGATGTCGCGCATCGCAAACATCGCCACGCAGGCGAAGGCTTCGTTCACTTCCCACAGATCGACATCATCTACTGTCCAGCCAGCTTTTTCGAGCAGGGCATTAATTGCCCCAACCGGCGCAGTGGTGAAGTCCTTCGGCTCCTGAGCATGGGCGGCCATTGCGATGATCTTCGCAACGGGTGCCTGACTACCTGCTTTGGCGACACTCTCGCGGGTCAGGACAATTGCTGCCGCCCCGTCTGAAATCGAGCTGGAAGTCGCCGCAGTGATTGTTCCATCTTTGGCGAAGGCGGGGCGGAGTGTCGGAATCTTGTCGGGCATGCCGCGGCCCGGCGCTTCGTCAGTATCAATGGTGAGGTCGCCCTTGCGGGTCTTGACGGTCACAGCGACGACTTCATAGGCGAATGCGCCGCTGGAGATTGCCGCATTGGCACGGCGCAGGCTTTCGATCGAATAGCCATCCATATCTTCGCGGGTCAGCTGGTAAGCATCTGCGGTGTCCTGAGCAAAGGTTCCCATCGCGCGGCCTTCTTCATAGGCGTCTTCCAGACCGTCGAGGAACATATGGTCATAGGCGGTGTCGTGCCCGATCCGTGCACCCGAACGATGCTTCTTGAGCAGATAGGGAGCATTGGTCATGCTTTCCATTCCGCCGGCCACAACCATGTTAATGCTGCCTGATGCGAGCGCCTCTGCCCCCATAATCACCGTTTGCATTCCTGAACCGCAGACCTTGTTGACAGTGGTGGCCTGAACCGATTTCGGCAGCCCTGCCTTGATGGCAGCCTGACGGGCAGGGGCCTGACCTAAACCAGCGGGAAGGACGCAGCCCATGTAAATGCGGTCCACAGCGTCGCCGTTCACACCGGCGCGCTCAACGGCTGCCTTGACTGCAACTGCGCCCAATTCGGTTGCCGAAACATCTGCCAGCGCGCCTTGCATACTGCCCATCGGTGTTCGTGCGTAGGAAAGGATCACAATCGGATCATTCGCGGAAAACTGAGCCATTTTGTTGCCTTTCAAAGCGGAAAATTTGACTCTGCACTAATGCTGCACTGCGTCAAAATCAATCGGGATAGCTATGCCTGTTCAAAGCTCGACGCATATTGAGGCTTGTTATTCGCGCCAAGCTGGTAAACAGTCAGTGGCAAATTGATACTAATGGAGAGAAACACAATGTCCGGCGATCGCAAAGAAGAAATGGAAGCCATCCTCAAGCTGCAGCGTGATGCGTTTACGGCCGCGCGGCCAGAGGGGCTCGACGTGCGCCGCGACCGGATCAAGCGGGCGATTGCCTTGCTGGTTGACCATGGCGAAGCACTTTGTCAGGCGATGAACGAGGATTTCGGCAACCGTAGCCGTGACCAGTCGATGATGACCGACATTGTCGGTTCGGTAAATTTGGGGAAATATTGCCTCAAGAATCTGAACAAATGGACCAAGCCGAGCAAACGGCATCTGCAGTTCCCGCTTGGCCTGCTGGGCGCAAAGGCTGAAGTGCGGTATGAGCCAAAGGGCGTTATCGGCATTCTCAGCCCGTGGAATTTCCCTGTGCAACTCTCGTTTAATCCGCTGATGCAGGTTTTTGCCGCGGGTAATCGTGCGATGATCAAGCCATCCGAATTCACCGAAGCGACATCGGAATTGATGGCCGAGCTCACCGCCAAATATTTCGCGCAGGACGAGGTTGCATTTGTCACCGGTAGTCCCGAAGTGGCGCAGGCGTTTTCCTCGCTGCAATTCGACCATTTGGTGTTCACCGGTTCGACTGCAACGGGCAGGCGGGTGATGGAGGCGGCAGGCCGCAACCTTGTTCCGGTCACGCTTGAACTCGGCGGCAAGTCGCCGGTTGTGCTTGGCCGCAGCGCCAATCTGGAAAAAGCTGGCGAGCGGATTGCAATGGGCAAGATGCTCAATGCCGGACAAATTTGCCTCGCACCCGATTATATGATGGTGCCCGAAGAAATTGAGGAAGCAGCGGTCGCAGCCGTGGAATTGGGTGTTCACAAACAATATCCGACGCTGCTGGAAAACAACGATTACGCATCTGTGGTGACCGACCGCCATTATGACCGGATACAAAGCCTGATTGCCGACGCGAAGGAGAAGGGCGCCACCATAGTCGAAGTTAATCCGGGTGAGGAGGATTTCTCAAACACCAACAGCCGCAAAATGCCGCTTACGATATTGCGCAACGTCTCCGAAGACATGCTGGCCATGCAGGAAGAGATTTTTGGGCCTGTCTTGCCGGTTAAAACCTATAAGAATGTCAATGAAGCGATTGACTACATCAATGGCAAGGATCGCCCACTCGGCTTCTATTTCTTCGGTGAGGATTCCTCCGAGCGGGAAACCGTTCTAACCAAGACGATTTCCGGCGGTGCCACCGTGAATGATGTGTTGTTCCACGGGGCGATGGATGATCTGCCGTTCGGCGGCGTTGGTGGTTCCGGAATCGGTTCGTACCACGGGCCCGAGGGCTTTAGGGAATTCAGCCACGGCCGGTCTGTGTATACTCAGCCAAAGATAGACATCGCCGGTCTTGCCGGGTTCAAAGCCCCCTATGGCAAGAACACAAAGAAGGCGATTGATAGTCAGCTCAAGAAGTAAGCGCCATGCGTTTCTTGTTGGCGGCGGCACTCTGCATTTGCGTGGCTTTCCCGCAAGCAGGCCGCTGCCAATCGGTCGCAGAATGGCATAATGTCACCGCCGAGACGGGGAAGATCGATAATATTCCCGGCTTGGTCGCGCTTGCGGATGCGTTTCCCGACAGCGCTTCGGTCCATTTAAGGTTATTAAACGCCTATCTTGGCGCTGATGATCGCGAGCTTGCCTTGAGTGAAGCCATCTGGCTTGCCGAGCGTGGCTATGTTTTTAGCGATGCCTCGCAGGATCAGATACTTTCGCTTGAAGATGATGCTGGTGGTGTTGCGCGGCTCGCAAAATTGTTTGCGCTGAATTCCAAGCCCATCGAACAAAGCTCAATCGCCGCCACAGTCTCAGTTGATGCCAAATTGGTCGAAGGCATCGCACTCGATCCGCTTGATAACAGTATAATCGTAACAACCGTGATCTCGCGCCAGATATTCGGACAGCGTAAAGATGGCAGTTGGCGGCTTTTGCCGGTTGAATCCGCTGACAGCTTGAGCGGTATCGGATTCAATCCTGAAATGGGAGATTTTTGGGTTGCTTCGGGCGATCTCGGAATGACACCGGCAGGCAGGCCGCAGTTTCACGGATTGTTCCGTTTTAAACGAGGGCAACCGTTGGAGCCGGACCGGTTCCCTGCGCCTGAGGGTGGATCGCCTTCGGATTTGACCGTCGGCGATGATGGGCGCGTATTTGCCAGCGATCCGCTCAATGGTGCGATTTATCAGGTTAATGAAGCGAGCGGCACTCTTTCCTACTTGGTCGCTCCCGGCACCTTTCGCTCTCCGCAAGGTCTGGCAGTGAGCGAAGATGGCGGACTGCTCTATGTCAGTGATTACCGATGGGGAATCGCTATCGTCGATTTGCAAAGGCGCAAGATCAGCAGGCTCGCGGCAATTGCACCGATGATTCTGGACGGGATCGACGGACTTTACCGCTCAGGCAACCGGTTGATCGGCATCCAGAACGGGATGAAACCGATGCGGATTGTCGCGATAGAATTGTCCGATGACGGCATCCAAGCAAAACGACTCGATGTCCTCGAACGTGCGCATAGGGAATGGACCGAACCGCTCGGCGGAACTATCCACGATGGTGCGCTCTATTACATCGCGACCGGGCAATGGGACCGGTATGGCAGGGGCGGTCAGTCAATCGAGGGTAAACCCCAGCTTCCTACACAAATCCGCCGCTTGGTGTTTTGAGCGAAACGCAAGTGTTTTCGCCAATTTTGCAAGCCTGATGCCCTTGCGCCTGGTGGTCGAGCGTCCTAGAGGCTCCCAAGTCTCTGGTGCCTAGGATAATTGTGTGTTTGATTCACTCCAGTATCTTCCGATCCTGATTTTTCTGTTCATAGCAGTGGGATTGTCCTCTCTGTTCGTGTTCCTCCCGATGGGTGTGTCGCGGCTAACCGGCGCGCATCAACCCGATGCGGAGAAGCTGAGTGAATATGAATGCGGTTTTCCCGCTTTTGAGGATCCGCGCAGCCAGTTCGACGTGCGTTTTTACCTCGTCGCCATTTTGTTCATTATCTTCGATCTTGAGGCAGCATTTCTGTTCCCGTGGGCTGTCAGCCTTGAATTTACCGGTTGGGCTGGCTGGGTCACGATGATGATCTTCCTCGCCGAATTGGTGATCGGCTTTGTCTATGCGTGGAAGATCGGAGCATTGGAATGGGAGTGAATGACGCCATGACTGCAGCTCTAATTCCAACGGCGCAAAGCGGGCAAGTGCTCCAGCCTGATGCCGATTATTTCAGCGCTCTGCAGAACGAAGTGAATGACAAGGGCTTCCTTGTTACCAGCACCGAAGATTTGTTCGAATGGGCGCGCACCGGCAGCCTGTGGTGGATGACCTTCGGCCTTGCGTGCTGCGCGGTGGAGATGATCCACGTAAATATGCCGCGTTATGACATGGAACGTTTCGGCGCTGCCCCGCGTGCGTCACCGCGTCAATCGGATGTGATGATCGTCGCAGGCACATTGTGCAACAAAATGGCCCCGGCCTTGCGCAAGGTGTATGACCAGATGTCGAACCCGAAATATGTGATTTCGATGGGCAGCTGCGCCAATGGCGGCGGCTATTACCATTACAGCTACAGCGTAGTGCGCGGGTGTGACCGGATCGTACCGGTGGATATTTATATTCCCGGTTGCCCGCCAACGGCAGAGGCTTTGCTGTACGGCGTAATGCAGTTGCAGCGTAAAATCCGCCGCAGCGGGACGATTGAGCGTTAAGATGGCAGTTCTTCACTCCGCCCCCAAATTCGCGTCCAATGAAGGCGTGGTTGCAACGCTTTCCGCCGCGCTTGGCGATATGCTGGTGAGCGCGCAGGAAAAGCATGGCGAAATCTCGCTGACGGTAAAGCGCGGCAGCATCGAAGACGTTTTGCGTCTTCTGCGTGATGATCATGCCTATCAGCAATTGATGGAAATTGCCGGCGTCGATTATCCCGACCGCGCAGAGCGGTTTGAAGTCGTCTATATGCTGCTCAGTTTGACCAGGAACCACCGTGTGATGGTCAAGGTCTCGGCGGCGGAAAACACCGCTGTGCCAACCGTGACAACGCTGTGGCCCAATGCGGGCTGGCTAGAACGCGAAGTGTTCGACATGTACGGCGTGCTGTTCGACGGTAACACCGATCTGCGCCGCATTCTGACCGATTACGGTTTTGAAGGGCATCCCTTCCGCAAGGACTTCCCGCTCACTGGCTATACCGAACTGCGCTATTCCGAAGAGGAAAAACGCGTGGTCTACGAGCCGGTCAAGCTCACGCAGGATTTGCGCCAGTTCGATTTTATGAGCCCGTGGGAAGGTGCCGAATATGTCTTGCCCGGTGACGAGAAGGCAGTCGAGGCACCTCCTGCGCCTCCGCCAGTCGACAAGCCCAAAGTGACCGAAGGTCCCAAGGATGCCGGCGCTGGCAAGAAAGCGGACAAGAAGGCTGCGAAAAAAGTAAGTCCGAAGGGTCCGGCCAAGAAAAAGGTCGCCAAGAAGCCCGCAGCTAAAAAGACACCAGTCAAGAAAGCCGCAGCCAAGCCGAAAGGCGGTAAAGCATCATGAGCCTGCAACTCGAACAATCGCCGACCACCGGCGATGAAGTCATTTCCAATTATACAATCAATTTTGGTCCCCAACATCCTGCGGCGCACGGTGTTTTGCGGATGATTATGGAACTCGACGGCGAGATTATAGAGCGTATCGATCCGCATGTCGGCTTGCTCCATCGCGGCACTGAAAAGCTGATCGAGCATAAGACCTATCTGCAGGCGCTGCCTTATTTCGACCGGCTCGATTACTGCAGCCCGCTCGCGATGGAGCACAGCTATGTTCTCGCGATCGAAAAGCTGCTCAATGTCGAAGTGCCCGAACGTGCGCAATATCTGCGGGTGTTGTTCGCCGAGCTGACACGCATCTGCAACCACATGCTCAACATCGGCGCGCATGTGATGGATGTGGGCGCGATGACGCCCAACCTTTGGGTGTTCGAACTGCGCGAGGATTGCCTTAATTTCTTCGAACGGGCCAGCGGTGCGCGGATGCACAGCGCCTATTTCCGGCCCGGCGGCGTCCATCAGGATGTGCCGCTGAAATTGCTGACCGATATTGGCGACTGGGTTGATACCCGCCTGCCCGAATTGTTCGGCGATGCGATGAGCCTGGTGGTCGACAACCGCATTTTCAAACAGCGCAATGTCGATATTGCGGTGGTAAGCAAGGAAGACGCGATTGCATGGGGATTTTCCGGCCCGATGATCCGCGCGGCAGGCATCCCGTGGGATATCCGCAAATCGCAACCCTATGACGTCTACGACCGGATGGACTTTGAAATTCCCGTTGGCACCAATTCGGATTGCTATGACCGCTTCATGGTCCGCGTGAAGGAAGTGTACGAGAGCGCGAAGATTATCAAGCAATGTATCGCGGAAATGCCTGAGGGGCCGGTTGCCAGCCTCGACCGAAAAGTCTCCCCACCCAAGCGCGGCGAGATGAAACAGTCGATGGAGGCCCTAATCCACCATTTCAAACTCTATACAGAG
>JBATLU010000178.1:0-3728 GCA_049289475.1 Pontixanthobacter sp.
GAGTAATATGTCCCGTCATTGCCCAGATTGTCGAACAAATCGTCGAAGCCCTTGCCCGAAAGCAGGGCTGCTCCGGACAGGCGAAAGACGATATTTTGCGTGGCTTTCGGCCGCCAGATTGCTGCCGCTGACAGGTCCCAGCCGATATCCTTGGGGATGCTGCCTTCGTTGCGCAGCGCCTGCAAAGTTGCGGTATTTTCAAACCATAGATGGTTGGCATTGGCCGAAATGCGGAATTCGGGCGTTAGATCGAAATCGGCCCCTGCGCCCACCAGCATCAGGCCCGGATTGTTAAAATTGGACTGCCCTTGCTCTTTCGACGGGCGAAGCGAATTGAGGAAGCCGTTGCGGTTGTTGACCGAAACATTGCGGCCACCGCCGGCAAACGGGATGGTCTGTCGGATCCAGTAGGACGTGTCAGCTCCGGCGAAGATCGGATTTTCAAACACCGCGTCATAGCCGGTTTCGACATCATCATACGGATCGCTGTCACCGCTGGCATAGGCGCCTGACAGGCGGAAACGCATCCAGTCCTTGTCGTAACTCAGCTCAGTCGCGGCAAAGAAAGCACGGATATTGGCGGGGCGGTCGGTGAAAAAGCTGTTCCGGTCCTCGCCGAATGCACCATAGGCGCTCGCGGTCACATTGATCCGGCCCACTCGCCCGTCAGCATTGTAACCGACATAAAAAACATCGTAATCGCGCCCGCGCAACGTCCCGAGCAAGGCCGGACGGACAGGAAAGCCATTGTCATCGACCTTGAAATTATTGCCCTCGCGGTTGCGGTTATAGGCGAGCGTGATCTGGCTGGTCAGCGCAGGAATCAGAAAATCCTGCCGATAGGCATTGGCGATGAACAGAATATCATCGCGCGGTGACTGGGTGATGGCATTCAGCCCGCTGTTGGTATCTTTCTCCAGCCGCCAGAATGCCGCGAGGTTGAACTGCATCCGGTTGTTATCGCGGTTGCCGAACAGACGGATGCCGAGTTGGTTATCGTTGAACAGGAAACCGCGGAAATCGGCCTGAAACGGCTGGATACCCGCGCGGACCGAGATGAAATCAAACCGTTCGGTATCGAATTGCCCCAGATGGTAATCGACAAAGGCTTCCTGCACCCCAAGGAAGTGATCCAGCCGGTGCGATTGCTTGGTCGGTTCGACAAACAAGACCCGCCGTTCGGGCACTTCGACATAATTGACGTTTAGCGCGAGGGTGAGGCGGTACTCGATCACCGGCGGAACGAAGGCGGTGTTGCCCTTCAGCAGCGCAGCGCCAACGATGAATGTCTGCGAGAAAACCTGACTCGCCTTGTCCCCGAACACATCGATCCGATCGGGGTCTTGCGTAGTCTGCACGCCCACTGGAATCGGGAATGTGCGCGGCTCGAACACAGAATCGCTGATCACATTACCGACAAAAAACCAGTCATCGCCCTTGATTGGCAGCCACGGCACCTTGGCCCGATTGATCGGACGGTCACCCTTATAGGTGTTCTGGTTGTAGGGATCGCGCCAGTTTTCCTTCACCAGTCCCAGCGACTGGATCAGCCGCCAGCGATCGGGAATGGGCAATTGATCGGTCGGAAATGCCTCAGGCGGCGGGGCGCGGAATGCGCCTTCGTTGTCCTGCGTGACCCGGTCGGGCAGCTTGTCGGTAAATCCCGGGCGGCGGCGGCCATCAATCGACTCATTATCAACCGCAGGCGGCTCGCCCGGCTCAACTTCGATGGCTGGGGGCGGCGCTTCTACGGCAACCTTTTCTGAAGCCGCTTCGGCGTCTTCCGGAGGAAGTTCGCCCGGGCGTTGCCGCTCTTGCGCCGTTTCTGCTGCAAGGCCGAGATATCCACCTTGGCCAGGCAAGGTTTTGCGGCCCAGAGATTTGAACGCTTCCTCGAAACTGGCAAGATTGCGCGGCTTGTTGGATGATTTGACCGATGCTTTGGAAGAAAGCGCGCGAAGATAGGCCGGATCAAATGCCGCGGCGAAGGGCTGCGGAACAGCCACAAGCGGCTCAGGCCTCGCCGGTTCGGCCGCTTGCAAAATCAGGGGCAAGACGAAAGCAACGCTCACTACAGCCCCTGACACACATTCTGCTGCGCCGAATCCAAGAACGGCGCGAAGGGACAATTGACGTAGCGCAGCCGCACGCTGCTGCTGCCCACCTGAACCTGAATCCGGTCAGCCCGGATCGCATTCGGCGCATTGCCAAGACTGCCCAACCTGACTCCTGCATTATGCAGACCGAGGAAACTGACCATATCGTCTTGATCAATCCCGTCACCCGAAACGCCGATCCCTCCAATCAATTGGTTTCCGCGATAGATCGGCACCGAGCCGGGGAATATCTGGATACCGTTGGCAATCCGCTTGTTACCGCTCGGGGAAGCAGGGGTGGTGGTACATCCGGTTGGAATATCTGCATTAATCCCCAGTACAAAGCCGAGGTGGTCGACGATATTCTGTTTGACCAAATCGGTTTGCAGCCCAACCGCGAAAGGGCTGAACTGCGATGACTGCGCGACCGACAATGGCCCCGGAGGCACGCCCACTTGTCCATCGGGGAAATAGGGCCGCGACAGATTGCCGCCCGACCGGTCAGCAAAGGCAAAGGTTCCCGTCAGCGCATTGGCATCGTTCAGGAAACTGCGCACCCGCGCGACGTAGCCAGCAATATTGATGGCGCCCGGCCCCGCAGGTGTATTGAGCAGCACTTCACCCGCTTTGGCGTTGGAGAAAAAAGCTGCGGTTCGCGCTTTTTGGAGGGAAACATCGGTGCCAAACAACGGGCCATCGGGAGAGCGTAGCAGCCCCAAAACCTGCCCGTGCGAATCCACCACGCTGACCGAGGCCTGCATCCGGCTGTCCAGCGGGCGGCGGATTTGGGCCCGCGCGCGGGAAAGAACTGCGAAGGCTTCTTCCAAAATCGCGCGCACCTCATCAGCGGTCAGCGGCTGCGTAACACTCAAACCATCGGTGCCTGCTATTATCGGGAAGCGGGGGTGGTTCGCCCCATCGGTCAATATATAAGCGTCGGGGTTGGAGAATTCGGCGGTGGTGCTGCGCCTGATGCCCGATGCCTCGGTTCCGTACACGACCCCGGCCTGTATCGCGCCATTGCTATAACCATTGACTGGGATCAACAGTCCGAGTGGCCCGTTCACCGCGCCAAAACTGGTCTGCAGCGGTGACAGATCATTCAAGGTCATATCGGTGAAGCGAAGGCTGGTGCCATCAACCGGAATGCGGTCTGCCGTAATTTCTACCGGCGGAGCAAATCCCTGAATGCCGGCAAGCGCAATCGCTTCTTCATTGTCGACATCGACATCAAGGATGTTGGTATCGAGCCCGTAATCACGGTCCCCCGCGATACCGATGCCGCCGACCACGACGCCGTTCTTATACAGCGGAAATCCGCCCGGATCGGCTGACAGACCAAGCGGAGACCGCTTCGGGCCGATCAACGCCCCCGCCCCGCCGCCGGTATAGCGTGCGCTCAAATCGGAACATGGCAATTGGCTGAACTGGACCCCGAACAATGGCCCGCTTTCAAGCCCGACCGTACTTGGTGCAGGCGGGAAATGTTGCTGGACAATCTGGCTCGCGGTGCGGGTCGAAAATGCATTACCGCCGCTCGACAGATAGGCGCCGGTGATTGCTTTTGCGATGGCGACCGTAGTCGAAGGAATCTCTGCACCCTGCAGACCCACTTCTTGCCCGATTGCCGCC
>JBATLU010000179.1:0-5791 GCA_049289475.1 Pontixanthobacter sp.
GATGGTGACATATTTCACCGTCACAACCAGCATCATCGACCAAAACATCAGGCTGATAACGCCGTAAATATGCGCCGCATCAAGCGCCAATGGATGATGACCGCCAAAGGTTTCTCGAAACGCGTAAAGCGGGCTGGTACCAATATCGCCAAACACGACGCCGATCGCTCCAACCGCAAGCTTAGTAATCGAAGCGCTATGCCCTCCCTCGACGCCGGGCGGCGGGGAAACAACATGTTTGACGGTATCGCTCATAGATCGGGGGTCCCGACTGCGTTAGTCCGGCGTCACCATGGCGACCGGAAGAAAGGCGGCGCGCTTAGCAGTATCACGAAGGCGCTGCAACAGCCGCGCAAGCTATTGTCCCGTGCTACCCATTTGCGCAAGAAGTTCATCCAGTCGGGACAGCCTTTCTGTAAGTTGCGCTTTCCACTCTGCGTCTTTGGGCGCATTTTCAAGCAACTCGGCCCAAACACCGCGCGCTTCCGCCGGCTTGCCCGAACGCAGCAACGCCACACCCAGAAAATAGGCTGGGCCCGGATTTCCGGGGTTGACCTCTTCCGCGCGCGAAAAGGCATAGAGTGCGGCCGGTGTAAGCGTGCCATTGGCATGCTCGATCAGCGCATTGCCCATCGCCAGCCATGCTTCCGAATCTCTCGGATTTTCTGCGACAGCGTTGCGCAGCATATTGGCCGAGTCTTCAAACTGTCCCTTTCGCGCAAAAGCATCGGCAGTGATAACAAAACGGCTCGGCACCGAATCCTTACCGAAGAACTCGCGCCGTGCGTCGATCATCGCGAAATTGGCGTCGCTCACTTCAGGTTCGCCGCTCTTGGGAGCTCCTGCATACCCTGGATGCCCTTGCAGCGCATAGCCTGCAAGCCCGAACAGCAAGGCGGAACCGAACACCGCCCAACCCGATTTGGGAAGCCGCAAGACGAAGGCTGCAATGACAAATGCAATCGCAGCGACAAGAATTAGCGGGAGCCAGTTCATGCGGTTTTCCTAAATCGGCGCCATAACAATAATCCACCAGTCAGCATCAACAGCAGCGGGATGGCAAAGAGCGGCCACGTAGAGCGACTCACCACCGGAGCATAGCTGACGTAGTCGCCATAGCGATCCACCAACCATGCACGGATTGCTTCGGGATCCTCGCCTGCAGCGATTCGCGTGCGAACTTGGTGACGCATATCGCCCGCCATCGGTGCATCGCTGTCGGCAATCGACTGGCTTTGGCATTTCAGACAGCGCAGCGTTTCCATCAGCGCCTGCGCCTTGGCCTCCTGCTCTGGGTTTTCGAGCTGCTGGTATGCAAGCGGGGCTGGCGGCAGCGATTGTTGAGCCAAAGCTGGAAAAGAGGCGCACAGAGCCAGAATTGCCACTATAACCCGCTTCATTGCCTCGCCTCAGCCAGTTTCTGCAGCAAAATCGGGACATGCTCTGCGCGTATGTCGCCGATGTGCTGATAAGTAATGACACCATTGCCGTTGACGACAAAAGTCTCGGGCACACCCGATGACCCAATTCCGAATTGCACTTCGGACAGATCATCAGCACCAATCCGGCTGTAAGGATTGCCATAATTGCCGAGGAACCGCTCCACATCAGCGGGGCGGTCACGGATTGCTACGCTGACGATCTCTGCACCCTGCCGCCGAAGCGCTTCGAGATAGGGCGCTTCCGATATACACGGCACGCACCAACTGGCCCAAATATTGAGCAACTTGGGCTTACCATCTTTGAGGTTCGCAATGCTCAGGCCAGGGCGTTCTTCAACTGCAGGCCGCAGGTCGAAATCGGGGATGCTCTTGCCAATCATAGTGCTTGCGACAAAATCATCCTTCGGCTGGGTCAATTGATACGCAGCAAGCCCCACAAAGGCCACAAAAATTGCCAGCGGGATCCAGAACGAGAGCCGGTTCATTCGGCCTCCCCGCTAGACCTGCGTTCAATGCTGCGAGCCTTGGCAAACCGGCGCTTCAGATCTGTACGCAGGCGGCCTATCAGGGCAAGCAGTCCGCCCAGCGCGACCAGCACGCCGCCATACCAGATGAATGTTACAAAGGGTTTCCACCAAAGGCGCAGTTGCCAGCGGCCATCACCCGACTGGTTGCCGATTACTGCATAGAGTTGACCGTTCCAGCGGGTCGCGAGTTCACTCTCGGTCGTTTCCTGCGGCGGTGCCCAGAAATTGCGCGATTGTGGGCGCAGTTCAATGGCCGTGCCGCCATCATATTGCGCAGAAAGCCGCCCTTCGATCGCGGTCCAGTTTGGCCCTGCAACAGGTGCTACGTCGTCAAGCACGATGGTCCAAGGTCCGACCTTCGTGCTTTCACCCACGTCCACAGCCGCCAGATGCTCTTCGGAAAAAGCTGATTCGCTCGCCATACCGAATAGCGCCACGGCGATGCCGAAGTGGGCAATCACCATGCCCCATGTGGCCGTGGGCACACGAAGCAGATTACGGCCCCTCAGCGGCAGGAAGCTGCCGACTGCCAGACCAATAGATGCTGCAAGCCCCAATATCGGCAACCACCCGTATGAACCCAGCACCAAGACCAGTAGGAACACCGCTGCCATAATTGCAAACACGATCCACACCGGCAGTTTGATCCGGTCGAACCGGTCATTGCGCCACCGCATCAACGGGCCGATCGCCATAACCATCAGCATCGGGATCGCGAAAATCGCGCCCACCGGATTGAAATAGGGCGGCCCCACCGAAACCCTGACGTCAAATGCTTCGGTCAATAGCGGGTAAAGCGTGCCGAGCAGCACAATGCCGAGAATGGCGCTGAGCATGACATTGTTAAACACCAACGCGCCTTCGCGGCTGGTGACGGAAAAACGCTCACCCTCAGCAACGGTCCCTGCCCTCAGCGCAAACAGCAGCAACGCGCCGCCGATATAGAGCGCAAGCAGAACCAGAATGAATGTGCCCCGCTCCGGATCGACTGCAAAGGCGTGAACGCTGGTTAAAATGCCCGAGCGAACAAGGAATGTGCCCAGCATCGACATTGAAAATGCCACCACGCCGAGCATGATTGTCCACGCTCGCAATGCATCGCGTGCGGCCAATACGCTGACCGAATGAAGCAGCGCAGTCGCCGCAAGCCACGGCATCAGCGACGCATTTTCGACCGGATCCCAGAACCACCAGCCGCCCCAGCCCAATTCGTAATAGGCCCAATAGCTGCCAGCAGTGATACCGAGTGTCAGGAAAATCCACGCGCCGAGTACCCATGGCCGCATTACTCTGGCAAAATCGGGGTTAACTTGCCGGGTCAACAGCGCTCCGACTGCAAAACTGAAAGCCACCGAAAGGCCGACATAACCAAAATATAGCGTCGGTGGATGGAAGGCGAGGCCAATATCCTGCAGTAATGGGTTAAGCCCATTGCCTTCCAGTGCCGGCTGCGGCAGCCGCTCAAACGGATTCGAGCTGAGCAGGATAAATGCGTAGAACCCGATTCCGACAAATGCCTGTGCGGCAAGCGTGGCCAGAATCGTCCGTTCGGGCAGACGCCGCTCCACCAGCGCGATGAGCGCACCTGCCATAGACATCACTGTAACCCATAGCAGCATGGACCCTTCGTGGTTGCCCCAAGCGCCGGCCAGTTTGAAGACCATCGGTTTCGCCGAATGCGAATTGGTCGCCACCAGCTTTACCGACAGATCGGTCACCGCAAACAGATAGAGCAGCATCAAAAATGCAAAGGCGGCGAGCAATCCCTGAACAATTGCTGCTGGCCTAACCAGCTTTGCCAGTTCGCCGCCCGGATCGCGCTGCGCCAATGCGCCGCCAATCAACTGCAAAACCGCCAGCGCCGCAGCGATCCACAGCGCTGCCAAGCCCAGTTCTGCGATCATGTGACGGGCTCCATGCCTGTTAGCGTTTCGTCGGGCTTGTGCTGATCCATATCCTTTAATTCGCGCGGAACGTAGTTCTCGTCATGCTTGGCCAGCAGATTATCGGCAACGAAGGTCCCATCCGCCCCGAGCTTACCCTCTGCCACTACTCCGGAACCTTCGACAAACAGATCGGGCAATATTCCAGAAAAACGGACAGGCACTGTCGCGCTGTCCTTATCGGTAACAATAAAGGTCACCGTGACGCCATCTTTGAGCGTCTTCAGCGAACCTTGCTGCACCATCCCGCCAAGGCGCACGGCCTGACCCACCGCGGGCGGAGCCGCCGCGATATCAGCAGGGAGGTAGAAATAGCTCGCCTGACTGCGTAAGGCCCATGCGGCAAGAAGGCCCGCCCCGATTAAGGCGACAAGCGCAATCAGGATCAGGATCAGACGCTGGTGTTTCGCTTTCAATGTGCCGCCATTGTTATCGGTCATTTCTGCTTTGCCTTATCCCGTCGCGCTTCTGCACGGCGCATAGCCATCCAACTCCAAATCACCAGCGCAAGCGTTGCCGCAATACCCACACCGTAGGAGGCCATAACGAATGCCCATTGGTCGAGATTTTCGCGCATTATTCTGCCCCCATCGCCTTGCGCCGCAACCGCGCCTCTGCCTGAACCTCTGCCAGCAAAGCGCGCATCCGGGCGAGAACAACACCGCCGAACAGCAATGAGAAGCCAATAAGGGCAGCGAATAGCGGAATAAGAAATTCCGGATCAATCGAGCTCTTGCCCATAGTTATACTGGGCGGCTGATGCAGCGAGTTCCACCAAACGACCGAGCGATTGATAATCGGGATATTGATTGCACCAACGAGGCCAAAAATCGCCGGCAAGCGGCTCGATGCCCCTTCACGGCTGACAGCCTGTGCGAGGGCGATATAGCCGACATAAAGGAACAGCAGCACCAGCATGGAAGTTAGCCGCCCATCCCAAACCCACCAGGTGCCCCACGTCGGTCTGCCCCAGATCGACCCTGTGACGAGGCAAATCGCGGTAAAAACCATTCCCGGCACCGCTGACGCGCGCGCGGCAATGCTGGCGAGCGGATGACGCCAGACTAGAAAGACCAGGCTCGAAATTGCGATGGCCGACCAACCACCCATTCCGAGCCATGCCGCAGGCACATGAATGAACAGAATGCGGACGGTTTCGCCCATCAACTGGTCGGGGGAAACATAGACCAGCCCCCAAAACAGGGCGACGGCGGACACCACCAAGCCGCTTCCAAGAAGAAGCGGGGTCAACCACCGCGCGAGCGACAGGAATCGTTTGGGATTGGCAAAGGCGTGCATCGTTTCGTCCGCCCACAGTCTTGGCAGGGCAGCGACGGACCCGCAAGCCTGCGAATCGCGCTATTCGATCAACGACCGATCAGCTTTTGCGCCATCCGGTCCGCAACAAGGTCAGAAGATACCCCCGAGCTATCACTCATCGCCCAGATTTCCTCAAGCCGACCGGGAATTTGCGCGATCCGCTTGCGGACTTCGTTGATGTCGCAAGCATTGTTATCGCGCTTGCACAGATATTCCATCGCGACGCTGATAATGCCGCCTGCATTTATGACATAGTCGGGCGCGTAAAGAATGCCGCGCTTTGCCAGCGCTTCCCCGTGCCCCTGCCGTGCGAGCTGATTATTTGCGCCGCCTGCGACGACCGGCGCTTCGAGCCTTGCAATGCCATCGTCATCCAGAATTGCGCCCAGAGCATTGGGGCTGAAGACATCGCATGATATGCCCATAATTGTATCGGCTGCGGCAAATTCCCCGCCCAATTCGCGGGCAAGCGCCTTGGCGTGCTCGGTATTGATGTCCGAAAGGGTCAATTTGGCCCCATCCTGCGCGAGCAAACGCGCAACGCCCCCGCCGACGCTGC
>JBATLU010000180.1:0-1667 GCA_049289475.1 Pontixanthobacter sp.
ACAAACTGGGCGAAGTGGGTAAGGGCGCGCCCCTAGAAGATGTAATGCTGCCTTTGGAGGCAGGGCTGGACGACATCCCGGCTCTATCCCTCACGTCCGAGCAGGCAGCAGCGGTCCGTCAGGGCCGCATCTTGACCGGACAGCCCCAAGCAGACGGGCTCTATTGTGCCATGCACCGGAATGTTCCGGTGGCATTGATAGAACTGTTTGAAGGCACGGCGAAAGTCGTCAGGGGTTTCAATCTTGATGATGTCGCGGAGTAACGACAATATGACTATCAGTGCAGAGCAGAAGCAGGAAGTAATCAAGGAATACGCAACGGCTGAAGGCGACACAGGTTCGCCCGAAGTACAGGTTGCCATCCTGACCACCCGCATCCGCAACCTGACCGACCATTTCAAGGCCAACCACAAGGATAACCATTCGCGTCGCGGCCTTTTGACGATGGTCAACAAGCGTCGTAGCTTGCTCGCCTATCTCAAGAAGATAGACGTTTCGCGCTACAACGAGCTGATCCAGAAACTGGGTCTGCGTAAATAAGAGTTTTGGGGGGCGGCTCTTCGGGGCCGCCCTTTCACTATTAGGCACTTGTCACAATTCGGTGGCGAGGCCTTTCGGAGCCAGAGAGGCTCCACACCGGCCCGGGCCGGATCTCCCGGAAACAGAAGGCCCCGCGCAGCAATATGGCCGCACGGGATCATAAGGAAAATACATGTTCGACACTAAAACCGTATCGATTGAGTGGGGCGGCAAAACCCTCACCCTCGAAACCGGCCGCATTGCCCGTCAAGCCGACGGCGCAGTTCTGGCTACTTATGGCGAAACCGTGGTGCTATGCGCCGTGACCGCCGCCAAATCTGTGAAGGAAGGCCAGGATTTCTTCCCGCTGACCGTTCACTATCAAGAAAAATTCTCCGCAGCAGGCCGCATCCCCGGCGGCTTCTTCAAGCGTGAGCGCGGCGCGACCGAAAAGGAAACGCTGACCAGCCGCCTGATCGATCGTCCGGTTCGCCCGCTGTTTCCCGAAGGTTTCTACAACGAAATCAACGTAATCTGTCAGGTTCTTAGCTACGACGGCGAGACTGAGCCAGATGTCGTGGCCATGATCGCAGCGTCGGCTGCTTTGACCATTTCCGGCGTTCCTTTCATGGGCCCAATCGGCGCTTGCCGTGTTGGTTATGAAGAAGGCGAATACACGCTGAACCCAGCCCAATCGGTTGCTGCCGAAGGGGCACTCGATCTGATCGTGGCTGCTACCGGCGGTGCGGTGATGATGGTCGAATCCGAAGCGAAAGAACTTTCGGAAGAAGTCATGCTTGGCGCCGTTATGTTCGCGCATGACGAAATCAAGAAAGTCGTCGGCGCGATTGTCGATCTGGCCGAGCAAGCTGCCAAGGAACCTTGGGATGTTGCGGTTTCCGATACTTCGGCGATCAAAGACAAGCTCGCTGGCGTAGTCGGCGGCGATATTGCTGCTGCCTACAAGCTGACCGACAAATCGGAGCGTTCAAACGCTTTGAATGCGGTTCGCGCCAAAGCCAAGGAAGCCTTTGCAGGTGAAGACGGCCAGACGCAAATGGCAGCTGGTAAAGCGGTCAAGAAGCTCGAGGCCGAAATCGTTCGCGGTGCTATTCTTAAGGACGGCACACGGATCGACGGACGCAAGA
>JBATLU010000181.1:0-2490 GCA_049289475.1 Pontixanthobacter sp.
CGCTTGCAGGAGCCGCCATGATGGTTGCTGCAATCCTGGGTTCGCCGGCCATGGCGCAGGAATCAAGCTACCGGCCCGGGACCATTTGGCAGGTCAGCGATATGGATGTGCTGCCAGGCCAGTTCGAAAACTACATGGATTACCTCGCCACGACCTGGAAGAAGGTAAACGAGCTTGGCAAGGCCGAGGGCATCGTCGTCAATTATCACGTTCTGGCGCTCAACAATGCCCGCCAGGGTGAACCCGATCTGGTCCTGATCGTCGAATACAAGGATTATCTGACCACCGCCCAGCAGGAAGCGCTCTCGAAAAAGGTCAACGCCCTGCTTGCCCAGACCGAACGCACAGCCGAAGCCGCCGGGGCCGCACGCGGCAAGATGCGCGAGCCGATGAGCTCGATGGAATTCCAGGAACTGGTTCTGAAATAAGCAATCCCGTTTCGGAGCCAGGCGGGCGGGACGGTCAACAGGCCGCCTGCCCGCACCGCTCCTGCGGCTTCATGATCCTCATCGAAAGCTCCACGTCTATAGGCGAGGCGTTGGGCATGGCGCTTCCCTATGCGGGCAAGCTGCTAAGGCGCGCCTCGCCATCAACGACGGCCCGCTATGCGCACCTTGGCGAAATGGTGAAGTACGATGAGTCGCGCTTATACGAGAACTACGCGAGCCGCGCCGTGCGGAACGGCTGGAGCGCGCATGACCTGTTTGGCGTGTTGCCATGGCATCCCGGCTGGGGCGGCCTGTGCGATCGCCTGCAAGGCGCACGCAATCTCAAGATGGACCGGGACCGGGCGCTATGGTCGCGCCGGAGCATTCGTGACCAGACCTGTCGCTGCGCTGGCGATGACCTCTTGGCGTCCAGCCTGACACTGATCTGGGAGCTTTGACATGGGGAGGCATTACAAGGCGGAAGCGGCTGGAGAGTATGTGCCACGGTTTCCCAGATACCTTCGCGGCATTACATGCGGTGCGATCAAGAAAAATGGCCAGACTTGCGGCATGATCACGCTCGGAGCGAACGGTAGATGCAAGTTTCATAAGCGACGCATCTACTGGCCCGCGCACGCCAGAGGGCCGCGCAAGGGCGCTGGAAAACCTCAAACTCGAGCGTTTGAAACGCGGGAACTCATAGAGTTGATTTAATAGAGGGTTTGTTTGGCGCATTCAGTGCGCTCGATACCTGAGGGCGATTGAGCGGCTGGTGCATGTTGGCAGTTAGGCCGCGACTTTCCAGCCAGTGCCATCCTGCTCAAGTGTGATGCGTGCATCGCTTTCGGCCAAGTCGGTATCGACAAGGCGTTCGATCATATCGCGGATATGGGCATTGCCCTCGTTCAATTCCCGGTAGATCGCACGAATGAAGCGATCAGCAATCTTGGGTTGGCTGCTACGCTTTTCCCATAATGCGACCGTTTGGGCCTCATTGCCTAGCATTGTGGCGAACTTGGCTTGGCTCAGGCCCATCTCTTGCCTCAGGAAGCGCAATTCTGTGCCGGTCAGCTTCCCGCCCTTATTGACGATCCCATGCGCGATAGCACGGTGCAGGCCCTCCACATCATGGATGGCGATACCCGGCCCATAGGGAGTATCGTGTTCATCGTAGCCGTTCGCCAGCCAGACATTGCGAAGGCCGCACTCCCGATAATGATACATGCTCGCCTCCTAGAAAACGGTGATGACTATTGCCCGCTTGGGAACGTCAATCGCCACCGCCACGTCCAAATCCTTGCCTGCAACGCGGTGCGTCACGGTCAACTTCCAATTCCCATGCATGTCCAGCGCCACCGGCTCGCTTACGATCCCGCGATGCAGGCAGGCCAAAACCTGCACTGGGGAAGCCTTGCGCTACCTCATTCGCTTCCGGGCATGATGGGTGAAGATCACTTGAGCACTGTCCTGAGCAATTTGACGCAGAACTTTGAGTGCTGTCGCGCCGTTCATCCGCATGGAAGCCGGCTCGATCATAGCCTATAAATATTATGGGTTCGTCGCTTTGGCAAGCAGCGTTGCAAGGCGTCGGAGCGTTGGAGTAGCCCGCGATCACGAATGACCCGGAAATGATTGACCGAAAACCCTCTGAAAACGGCCAATTAAATCAAATCCGAATGGCCAATCATTTTTGATTGAGAAGCTGCCACCTCCCGAAACCCTTACAATTCCGCCATTTCCAGTCGCGAATTGTCGCACAGGGTGTGTAGTCGTTTCCAGCTTCCATGGCTGGCACCGGCATGGTTGCCCGAATAGCACTGCGGACAATAGCCCCACCCCTGTTGAGAATTGTTGAGGTGCGCGCCAATTGAGCGAAACCCTCCGCTCCCGTTCGCCTCAAGCGCCGGGCCTATCGGGGAACGGTTACGGGAACCGGCGCACGATCTTGAAAAAATATCAAATAAACCAAGGCAAGGTGGCGGAGACGGAGGGATTCGAACCCTCGGTACCGGATTTACCAGTACGACGGTTTAGCAAACCGTTGGTTTCAGCCACTCACCCA
>JBATLU010000182.1:0-1718 GCA_049289475.1 Pontixanthobacter sp.
TGATGTAGCTCATCGGGCCGCCGCGATAGACTCCGTCACTGGTCTTTTCGCGGTAGCGGATCGCCAAAGCCCCTTCGGCAAAGCCGAGCGCCATACCAAATAATGCGGTGACCCACATCCAGAACACAGCACCAGGGCCGCCCAGCGCAATCGCGGTGGCGACACCGGCCAGATTACCCGTTCCAACTTGTCCCGACAGCGCGGTGGAGAGCGCAGCAAACGGGCTAATTTCGCCCGAGCCTGCGCTTTTGCGGCCTTTGAACAATCCGGCAAAGGCGCTGCCCAGCTTGACGATGGGATAGAACCGCAAGCCGATCATGAACCAGGCGCCAATGCCGAGCAGCACTACGGCGAGCGGCGGAATGGCGATAATTTGTTCGCCGTTCCACGTCCCGCCCCAGATGAAGTCTGAAACATTGGTAACCGGTTGAATCATTCGGTCTGCGAATGAAGCTGGTTGGCCTGCTGCCATGGTGCCTTGTCCCCTGATACATCCCTTGGAAGTGGGGCACGCTAGAGACGGCATCCTGCCAAGGCTAGCCCTAAAGTCGGTCTTTTATGCCTAGGCATGCTTGATCTTGCTTTTGGACGGTCTCGCGCCTAGATGACTCGCGTCTTCCGACAATTGTTGGTCTTAAAGCCCCTCCCGGACTTGAACCGGGGCGGCCCCGAGACCTACATGATGCCCAAGCGCCGGAAGTGAAGAATCGACGTAAGTTTTTAACAATGGGTAGTAAGAGCTGAGACAGATGGCAGAAAAAAGTTCCAAGACGTCACCGGCGGAATTCTTCCGTCAGGTTCAGTCCGAAACCCGCAAGGTCGTGTGGCCGACGCGTCAGGAAACCGTGACCACGGCGATTTTTGTTGGGATCATGATGGTTATTCTGTCGATTTTCTTCCTTTCGGTCGATTCGGGTTTTGGCGCGCTGGTTGGCTGGTTGTTGACTCTCGCTTGATAATTACGCCGCATTGATTTGCGGATTTGATATTTTTACGCGGCCACACAGACCGCGACAGACGATTTTCTAACAGGGATTAAAGATGGCTCGCTGGTACATCATCCACGCATATTCGGGTTTCGAGAATAAGGTTCGCGATTCGATTGTTTCCGAGGCGGAGCGTCTTGGCCTGTCCGACGGGGTCGAGACAGTCGAAGTGCCGACCGAGACCATCACCGAAATCAAGCGCGGCAAGAAGGTTCAGACCGAGCGCAAATTCATGCCCGGTTATGTGCTGGCCAAGTTGAATTTGACCGATGATATTTATCACTTGGTCAAAAATACGCCGAAGGTTACCGGTTTCCTTGGTTCGAACAATAAACCGCAGGCGATTACCGAGAAAGAAGCCGCGCGCTATTTCGGCGGTGTCGCAGAAGCCAAGGCTGCACCGAAAAAAGACGTCCACGTCGATTACGAAATCGGCGATTCGGTCAAAGTGCTCGATGGTCCCTTCGCCAGCTTCAACGGTGTGGTCGAAGAACTCGACTTCGACAAGAACAAGGTCAAGGTTTCGGTTTCGATCTTCGGCCGCGCAACACCGGTGGAACTGGATTTCGAACAGGTCGAACTGTCGAAGTAAATCACCGCGTCCGGAATCAAAAAGGGGCTCAGGCGCGGTGCCAGAGCCCCTTTTTTGTGCCTGAATAGGTGTTGGCACGTTTTGAATTGTTAAGCAGATTTACCCTCGAATCGCTTGCCTTTTGCCGCCTGCACGCTAAG
>JBATLU010000183.1:0-2583 GCA_049289475.1 Pontixanthobacter sp.
GCGGGCAGCCGTTTGCGATTGCCGAGCTGGAAGCGGCGATTGCGAAGTTTTTTGATGGCATTCCTGACAATGAAGGCGGCGAGGTTCCGGTGAACGCGACGCAGCTTCCCAGCCCGGAGTTGGACGCATGAACGCACCAGTTAAATTCGAAACCACGCTCAAGGATTGGGAAACCGATCAAGAGGTTCGCTGGTGCCCGGGTTGCGGCGATTATGCCATCCTCAAGGCGGTGCAGCGCACTTTGCCGCAGCTTGGCTGTGACCCGAAGAACACCGTGTTTATCAGCGGTATCGGCTGCTCCAGCCGCTTCCCCTATTATATGGAAAGCTATGGCTTCCACACCATCCATGGCCGCGCGCCGGCGGTGGCGACGGGGGTCAAGCTGGCCAACCCGGACCTCGATATCTGGCTGGTGACGGGCGACGGCGACGGCCTGTCCATCGGCGGCAATCACATGATGCATGTGCTGCGGCGCAATGTGAATATGCAGATCATGCTGTTCAACAACGAGATTTACGGACTGACCAAGGGGCAATCATCGCCCACCAGCCGGATCGGCACCAAGAGCCCGTCAACCCCGATTGGATCCTATGACCGCCCAGCCAATCCCTGCGCCTTTGCGCTGGGTGCGGGTGCGCGGTTTGTTGCGCGCGGGTTCGATGTGTCGAAGAATCTGCCCGATGTGCTGATGGCCGCCCACGCACATCAGGGCGCGGCCTTTATCGAGATTTTCCAGAACTGTATTGTCTATAATAAAGACGTTTTCGATGCCTTTGCCGCGCCCAAGGGTGCAGGCGACCACCAGCTGTGGCTGGAACATGGCAAGCCGATGCTGTTCGGTGATCCCAAGACCGGTCTGGACAAGGGCATTGCACTCGACACCGCAACTCTCGGACTGAAAGTGGTTGAAGTTGTGGATGGCGACTGGGAGGCGGCGGGCGTGTTGGTGCATGACCAGACCAACCGGTCGATCGTGCATATGCTGGTCGAAATGCCGTTTGGCCCGTTCCCGATGGCGCTGGGCGTTCTGTATGACGACCCGCGGCCTACTTTTGAAGCCGCGGTAGTGACCGAACGTGCTGCGCTGAGCGAGGGCAAGGAAGTCAATCTGGCAAAACTGCTGGCCAAGGGGCAAACCTGGACGGTCGAAGCAAGCGAGGGGCATCCTACGGAGTAGTTGGTTTTCTCACGCAAAGGCGCAAAGGCGCGAAGAAGGTGGGATGGAATTAGAGGAACTTGCAAGAATTTCAGTGGATTGTGGGTTCAAGCTTCATAAGGATCTTGGCCCCGGTTTGCTCGAATCTGTTTATGAAATTCTGCTGTTTGAAAGTCTCAGGGAACGCAATCTTGGAGTTCGGCGTCAAGTGCCAGTTCCTATTCGGTATAGGGGCGTTGTCGTGGACAACGCCTTCCGCATCGATTTGTTGGTTGAAGAACGGCTGGTGATCGAATTGAAATCAACCGAGCGCGACAGCGCTCTTTATCCCAAGCAATTGTTGACATATTTGCGCCTGATGGATTTGCCGCTGGGCCTGCTGATGAATTTCGGCCAAGAAACCTTTAAGCAGGGCATTCAAAGGGTTGTAAACAATCACCAAGATAGCCGTAACTAGCCCCTTCTTCGCGCCTTTGCGCCTTTGCGTGGGAAAAAAATGGACAATCTAACCCACTCGCTCGTCGGTGCATTGCTGGGTCAGGCTGGCCTCAAGGGCAAGACCGGGCTTGCCATGCCCGCGCTGATTATTGGCGCGAATTTGCCCGATGTCGATGCGGCGTGTTTCTTCTGGCTCGACGGGGTGGAGCATCTCGGCTTTCGGCGCGGGATCACGCATGGCCCGCCTGCGTTGGTGTTGCTGCCGCTGATCTTGGCGGGGTTGCTTTACGGATTTGACCATTGGCAGGCGAAACGCGGCCAAAGTCGGTTCGGGCGGCCCGAGGGGCGGCTGCCGGTTAGCTTCAAATGGCTGTTTCTGCTGAGCTTTATAGGGTGCCTGACGCATCCGGCGATGGACTGGCTCAACGTCTACGGCATTCGCTTGCTGGAGCCGTTCTCGCACCGCTGGTTCTACGGCGATACGCTGTTCATCATCGATGTGTGGCTGTGGGCGATCATGGGCATTGGCATTTGGCTCTCGCTCCGGCGCGAAAAGCGCGGGGGGGCTCGGATGAATCCAGCACGGATAGCGATAGCGATCGGGTTGGCTTATATCGGCATGAATAGCTGGAATACCTCACGAATTGAGCAATCACTGTCTATCCATGGGGTTAACCCGCAGGGGATCGTAAGCCCCGTGCCATTTGCCTTTTGGGATCGGGAAGTGATCGTCGGGACTGGCGAGCCGCGAAAGTACCAATGGGGCACAGTTTATGGAGTATGGGACACTGAAATGGGAAGGGTTGATTACTGCTCGCTGGCGTTCGTTCACGAACTCAGTGCCGAGAATTCGCAGGTAGAAGCCTTCCTCTTCTGGTCGCGCGCACCGTTTGCCGAGCGCGCGCCTGATGGTTCCATCCTTCTCCGCGATGCGCGTTTCTACGATCCACTGGTGCGCGACCGCTTCACCGTCGCGCTGCCCGATGTGA
>JBATLU010000184.1:0-4476 GCA_049289475.1 Pontixanthobacter sp.
GAACATCGTCGACAGCCTATTCAAACCGTTCTCCACCAGCAAAGCCGATGGCCTTGGTCTGGGGCTGGTAATCTCGCAAGATATCATGCGTGATATTGGCGGCGAATTATCGCTGGTTGACGCGGAGGGAGGCGCGCGGTTCACCATGCGGATACCCCGCGCATGACCAGTTCCGGCAGCTTTGAGTTGATCTTCGTGGAAGATGACGATGCACTTCGTCAGGCCATGGTTCAAGCGTTGCAATTGGAAGGCATTAGCGTTGCCGCATTTGCTGCTGCGGCCCCTGCTCTGCACAGTTTGAACCCGGATTTCGCTGGCGTGGTGGTTAGCGACATTCGACTGCCCGGCATGGATGGACTGGAATTTTTCAAACATATCCACGCGATTGACCCTGAACTGCCGGTCATCCTCACGACCGGACACGGCGATGTCAGCATGGCTGTGGGAGCGATGAAGAACGGGGCTGCTGATTTTCTTACAAAGCCTTATTCCGGCGCTCAATTGATCGAGGCAGCACGCAACGCGGCAGAAAAGCGTCTTTTGATTATCGAAAACAGAAAGCTACGCAGTGCATTGTTCTCACGCGAGCAGCCGAAAACGATCGGATCATCCGATTTCGCCCAAAGACTGCGCCGCCTGATCTCCGACGTTGCAGCGGTCGATTTCGACCTGATGATTGCTGGCGAGAGCGGCACTGGCAAAAACTTCGTTGCCCAGCAAATCCATGCCTTGAGTGCCCGGCGTGACCGCCCTTTTGTGACGGTGGATGCGGGCACCGTTATGCATGAGGACGCCGAACTGATCATTTTCGGCCGCGCGCCCGGCAATGCCCTGTCCCGCTCCGGCTTGATCGAAAAGGCCAACGGAGGAACGTTGTTTCTCGATGAGATTGAATCGATGCCCGCTGCATTTCAGGCGCGATTGTTAAATCTGATCGAACGACGCACGATACAATCCATTGGGTCAGACCGCGAGCAGCCTGTTAACATCAGGGTTATCGCGGCATCGCGAATGGCCGATGGCAAATCGGGCGAAACAACCAGCACTGCAAGCAGCAGCCACGTCTTCGCCCCGCTTTTCCACCGGCTCAGCGGCATTTCAATCAAGCTTACACCCATCACCGAACGGGCCGACGATATTTACGAGTTCTTCCGGCATTTCCTGCTCGAATTTGAAGACAGTTTGAAGGTTGACGCGAAAACTGTGACGCAAGCGGAATGGCACCATCTCGCGACCCATGATTGGAGCGGGAATTTGTGGGAATTGCGAGCTTTTGCCCGGAATTTCGTTTTGGGACTTACAGAGCCCATTTTCATTGGATCGCCCGGCCAGCAGGGGCAGTCCTTGAACGAGATCATCGCCCATTTTGAAAAGGCTGTTCTTTCCGATGCGTTGCAGCAAAGGAACGGGCGGGTCGTTGAAGCCGCAAGCGCGCTCAACATTCCACGCAAGACCTTGTATGATCGGCTGGCCAAATACGGGCTTAACCCGCGCGATTTCCGGCCTCCTTCCTCTAAAAATTAGAAACTCCGCTTCATTGGTCAGCGGCGATCGTGTAAAGACATTTGAAAATATGCACGGAGAGTAGAGTATGAATCTGGATTTCAGCCCTGAAGAGCTAGCATTCCGTAACGAAGTTCGCACCTTCATCGCCGAAAATTATCCGAAGATTGATTCGGCAGATGGCCTGCGCGATGACATGTCGCCCGAAGATTTGGTCGCATGGCACAAGGTTCTTGGTGCAAAAGGCTGGTCGGTTCCCGCTTGGCCAACGCAATATGGCGGCACCGGTTGGACCCCGACGCAGCGCTATATTTGGTCCGAGGAAAACGCGCGGGTCAATGCGATTATGCCGCTGCCTTTCGGCGTGTCGATGGTCGGTCCGGTTATCTATACATTCGGCAATAAAGCGCAGAAGCAGCAGCATCTGCCCGGTATCCGCAGCGGCGAGGTATGGTGGTGTCAGGGCTATAGCGAACCCGGTGCAGGTTCGGATCTTGCATCGCTTCAGACTACGGCGGTTCGCGATGGCGATCACTATGTGATCAATGGCCAGAAAACATGGACCACGCTAGCACAGCATGCCGATTGGGGTTTCTTCCTGTGCCGCACCGATCCGACTGCAGCCAAGCCGCAGGAAGGCATCAGTTTCATCCTGGTCGATATGAAAACACCGGGCATCGAAGTGCGCCCGATCAAACTGATCGATGGCGGTTACGAGGTCAATGAGACTTGGCTAACCGACGTCCGCGTGCCGGTTGAAAATCTGGTCGGCGAAGAAAACAAAGGTTGGACCTACGCCAAGTTCCTGCTTGCACACGAACGTTCGGGCATTGCAGGTGTCGCGCGGTCAAAGCGCGCGGTTGAGCAATTGCGCGAGATCGCCGGGCACGAGACTTTGGACGGCAAGCCTTTGCTGCGCGATTTCGATTTCGCTCGTAAGGTCAGCCAACTCGATATTGATCTGGCTGCGCTTGAAATCACCGAGCTGCGCACTTTGGCTGGCGAAGAAGCTGGCCGCGGACCGGGTCCGGAAAGCTCGCTGCTGAAGGTCAAAGGTACCGAGATCCAGCAACGTCTGACCGAGCTGACATTGGAAGCGGTCGGCCATTACGGCACGCCATACTACCGCAGCGTGTCCGATGCCGGATCGAATGAATATCCGATTGGTCCCGCTTATGCCCAGCATGCGGCCGCATCCTATTTCAACATGCGCAAGACATCGATCTATGGCGGATCGAATGAAATTCAGCGCAACATTATCACCAAGATGATTCTCGGTTTGTAACCAGAGAGACCGGGAGAGAGATTATGGACTTCAATTTCACCGAAGAACAAACAATGGTGCGTGACGGCCTGAAACGGCTGGTGCGCGAAAATTACGATTGGGATACGCGCCGCGGCGTGATCGAGAGCGAGAGCGGCTGGCGGCCCGAATTGTGGGCGCAAATTGCCGAGCTCGGGCTGCTGGGCATGCCGTTTTCCGAAGAGGACGGCGGCTTTGGCGGCAGTGCGGTTGATTCGCTGATGGTGATGGAAGAATTCGGTCGCGGTCTGGTGATCGAGCCTTTCGTTTCCAGCGTAGTTTGCGCAGGCGGGTTTCTCAAACACGCTGGCACTGACGCGCAAAAGGAAGAACATCTTTCAGCGATTGTCGATGGCAGCCGCATCTATGCCTTCGCCTATGCCGAACCGCGCGGCCGCTATGATTTGGCTGATCTGGAAACCACCGCGAAGAAGGACGGCGATACTTATGTGCTCAATGGCCACAAGGCTGTGGTTATCGCCGCGCCTTGGGCCTCGCATTTGATCGTCACCGCGCGCACCTCTGGCGAGCGCCGCGATCATGATGGCATCTCTGTATTTATCGTCGACAAGAGCGCCGATGGCGTCGTGACCCGTGATTACCCGACCGTTGATGGCCGCCGCGCATCGGAAGTCTATTTCGAAAACGTTTCGGTCTCTGCCGATGCTTTGATCGGTGAAGAAGGCAAAGCCCTGCCGCTGATCGAATTGGTCACCGACGAGGCAATTGCCGCGCAATGCGCCGAGGCCTGCGGTGCGATGAAGGTCGCGCTCGACATGACCGTCGAATATTCGCGCCAGCGCAAACAGTTCGGCGTGCCAATCGGCAAGTTCCAGGTGCTGCAGCACCGGATGGCCGATATGTTCATGGAATATGAGCAATCGCTATCGATGGCCTATCTCGCCACGCTCAAACTTGGCGAGAACGAGCATGAGCGCAAGACGGCAGTCTCAGCCGCAAAGGTCCGCGTGGGCCAAGCAGCGCACCGCATTGGTCAGGAAGCTATCCAGATCCACGGCGGTATGGGGATGACTGATGAGCTCGCAATCGGGGCCTATTTCAAACGGCTGACGATTTTCGATTCCGAGTTTGGCAATGTCGATCACCATATGAAACGGCATGTTGCGCTCTCAGCGAGCTGAAGGGCACACAACCTAATCGGCAGCTATCGACTAGCAAATCGCAAACAATTTCGCACAGGCAAACTATTTAGACATGGATCGTCTCGTCGCCCACCTAACTGCAATCGGCGGGGAAGGCACGGACCTGCGGTGGCGCATGCGCTTTGCGGTTCCATTCCTCGACTTCTAACGGCGGACAACTCGCCGAATGACATTCCCGTCCAATTGGTTTGCATCCAAATGACTGTATTGCCGATGGTCTTCCAGACCAACCCGTCATTCGGCAGCAACTCCATAATTGAAGCGCCGCGAATGTCGCTCGGATTTCTCCGCTTTTATATAAATCCTTTGAAGCAGTTTTTGGGTCAACTCTTTGAAGCCAGTCTTGTGACGCTGCGGCGATAGGCAGCACATCATTTCGGATTGGATAGCCGGGCCAAGGTGCTCCTATCATCGATGTCTACCAGCAGATTATGCTCGCAGAAAACCTCTGTCGCATCTCGCAACAATGTGCGCGCGCCAATGTCTGCGTTGACCTTAGCAAGGGCG
>JBATLU010000185.1:0-33058 GCA_049289475.1 Pontixanthobacter sp.
AGCCAATACCATGTGTGCGAAGGCATATGAACCAGATGGCTGGCCTGGGGGGCAAGGTCAGCCAATGTGTCCGCATAGGGTTCCGCCTTGGCCGATTGCCCGGCGATCTCGCTCGCATGGATATAGAAATGGATCGCAGGCGTATTTTCGGGCGCCCGTGCCAGAACCGGTTCGAGCAGCGCCATTGCACGCTCTGCGCCGGGTTTCCATTCGTTATCTTTTGATGCCGAGATTAATGACGCATCGGCTGCGAGCACCTGAATCGCATCATTTTCCGGATACCGCCCGGCAAGAATGTTCATGGCTTTGAAGAATGCCTTGTCGCGTTTGGCGGTATTGCCGCTGCGGTAACGTTCAATCAGTGCTTTGGTCAGATCGCGCTCCTGCGTTGTGCCGCCTGCACGAGCGAGAGCATGCGCCTTGCGCGCCAAGGGCAGCAGCGGCTTGCGTTCGGCTGCATCCTTGCCATAATTCAGCGTCGGGCCGGACATAAACGCCTCCCCCCACAGGCACATGGCGCAAGTTGGGTCGAGGCGAACAGCCTCCTTCATCGCGTCAATTGCCGGCTGATGGGCAAAAGCCGCGCCCAGTTCCATGCCATTGGAAAAAAAGGCCTGCGCTTCGGGCACGCTGGTGGTGATGACAAAGCCGCCATTGCCATATCCGGCGAGCAATCGGGTCGCTTCCCGCTCGGCCATTGCCGACATGTCATGTTCGCCGTCGACATGGACAATCTCGGTCGCGGCAGCCGGCGGGCCCGGCACTGTGTTATCTGGCGCATCTTGCGCCAAAACCGGCGATGCAAGGGCAAGCGCTACAATGCTTGCAGATAGTCGTGCAGCCTTGGAAAATTTCAGTATCATTGCTTGCCCCCCGGTTCGCTAAGGGGCTTCCCACGCAGTTCTTCGCGAAGCAAGCAGAATGGTATCAGATGATACCGATTGCTTTCCCGGCCCGCTCGAACATCCCCAATATTGTCGTCACTTCCTCATCGCTATGCTCAGCGCAAAGCGAGCAGCGCAGCAGCGTCATATTGGCCGGTGTAGCTGGTGGCCGCGCGAGATTGACGTAGAGGCCTTCTTTCAAGAGCGCTTCCCACATCATCGCGCCTTTTTGCAGATCGGGCATAATTACCGCGACAATCGCGCTCTGGCATTCCTTGGTGCCGAGCGTGAAACCCATTTCGGTCAGCCCCTTGTGCAACCGTTTGGAATTCTCCCACAGATGCGCGCGCTTGTTATGGCCGTGCATCAACTTGCGAATGCTGGTTTCCGCCGTCGCCACCACGCTGGGCGGTAGCGAGGCGGTGAAGACATAGGGGCGGCACACCAGCCGCAAGATTTCAAACTTCGGATGGTTGGAAACGCAGAAACCGCCGACTGTGCCCACGCTTTTGGAAAATGTGCCGATGATGAAATCGCAATCATCGATCACGCCCGCCGCTTCGCAAACACCGCGGCCATGTTCGCCGATGAAGCCCATCGAATGCGCCTCATCGACCAGCACCATTGCGCCGTATTTCTTGGCGATAGCGACCATTTCCTTGAGCGGTGCAACATCGCCGAGCATCGAATAGACACCTTCGAGGATCACCAGCTTACCCGCACCTTCGGGCACGCGGCGCAGGCGTTTTTCCATCGCTTCGATATCGTTGTGTTTGAACGGCACGACTTCGGCATTGCCCATTGCGCAGCCATCCCAGATGCTGGCGTGGCTATCAATGTCGAGGATGATGTAATCACCCTTTCCGGCGATAGTAGAAATGATACCGAGGTTGGCGAGATAGCCGGTTGAGAACACCATGGCATGATCCATGGCGTAAAATTCCTTCAGCGCTTCCTCGCATTCCTTATGGCCTTGGTATGTGCCATTAAGAACGCGGCTGCCGGTGGTGCCGGTGCCGAAATCGGACAGCGCCTGCTTGCCCGCATCGATCACATCGGGATCGAAAGTCATGCCCATGTAATTATAGGTGCCCAGCAGAATCGTATCGCGGCCATTGCAAACTGCGCGAGTGGGGCTGAGAACTTTTTCCATCACCAGGCTGAACGGATCTTGCACGCCGCTGGCCAGCAATCCCTCGCGCATCTGGATGATGCTGTCGAATTTGCTGAACAAATCGCCCGACGCGGTTTCGGTCTCTGCAGTCATATTTAGTCCTGAAGCTTGGTTACGGCATCGATTAGCTGGCCGAAATTCTCGATTTCCGCCTGCTGATTCATGCTGATGATGATGTCGAATTCATCTTCGATCTCGGCAACGAAATCCATCACCGTCAGACTGTCGAATTCCAGATCATTGGCGAAAGTCGATCCATCTTGAAGCGCGATACCCTTCTTGTTGAACGGCGCGATCAGCTCGCGAATTTTGCTGTCGACTTCGGCACGGTCCATGACGTTATTTCCAATCCTATTGCAGGCTTCTTGCACCCGATTGGGTGGTTGCGATATTACCAGCGCCGAAAAGCGGCTGAAACCCCTGCTTGTCAAGCACTAGAGGCACTGGCAAGTCTGCATACGCACTGAATAGATATGCATCGGGCTGGAGGATACATGCCAAAAAGCACTGAAAAACCACTTGCAAGCAGCGAGGCTACGTCGATTGTGACCTCTCCGGGATCGCCGACATATTCGGCCCATGCGATCCACATGGCGCGCACAGCGCAGGTCAACACGTTGGCTTTGTCGCAAATGGCCGATCAAAAGGCCTCGATCCTGATGGGCGCGACCTTTCTGGTATTTTCGCTGTCGATCAGCCGCACTTTGGCCGGCCATGTCCCCGTTTCGCTGATGTTTCTAGCGGCGTTTTCCTTTGTCAGCTCTTTATGTGCGGTGATGGCGGTGCTTCCGTCTGTTCGCAAAGCGCCAGCAAACGGACCGCCGGCAAACAAACTGTTCTTCGGACATTTTGCCGAACTGGATGAAGAGGAATGGGTCCAGTCGGTGCTGGAAGATATGCGAACCGATGAAAAAGTGTTTCGCGCGATGATGCGCGATATCTACCAGAATGGTCAGGTGCTGGCCCGGCGCAAATACCGGTACCTTAGTCTGGCCTACCGGATATTCATCGGCGGGCTGTTCGTAACCCTGTTCACCTTTGTGGTTGAATCGTATCTGTTCTGACGAAGATTAAAGCTCGCTATTTTTCCAGTTGGGCCTTTACTGCAGCCATGAACGGATTGATCGATACGGGTTTCGACAAATAGGCTTCGGCGCCTGCGTCGAGTATCCGCTCCTCGTCACCCTTGCCGGCATAGGCAGTGACGGCGAGAATCGGCGCATCCTTGAGCGATAGATCCTTTTTGAAGGCGGCAATCAAATCAATACCCGAAATGTTGGGTAACTGGATGTCCATTATCACCAGATCGGGCGCAAAGGCGCGCGCGGCATTGAGCGCCAGTTCACCGTCATTCACTGGTTCCACTTCGAAACCATTGGCTTTCAACACGTCGCAGAACAGTTTGCGGTTTAGATCGTTATCCTCGACAACGAGGATTCTCTTTGCCATTGCGTCTCTCACTCGGACAATTGCGCAAGGTGGAACATCCCTGCTCCCGAGCCTCTAGGACCCTTGCAGGACTCTGACAATTCTCGTGCCATCCAAATCCACCACCACCGCTTCGTCAACACCGGAAAATCTGGCTTTGGCAGCGCTCGGCTGGATCGTGTCTGACCAGCACAGGGCGGAACGCTTGCTTGATCTCACCGGGTTAACCCCCAACTTGCTCAGGGAACGTTTGGGTGATCGGGGAGTTCTGGCCGCGGTGCTGGAGTTTTTGATCAATCACGAGCCCGATCTGGTTCAAGCAGCTGAAACGCTGCAATTTACGCCTCAGCAGATTGTTGCTGCCCATGAAAGCCTGACACGATGAAGCTCACCCATGTCTAAGCCGCTGCTGATTTCCGATTGCGATGAAGTGCTGCTTCATATGGTCGCGCCCTTCCGCGACTGGCTTGCCGAAGAGGAAGGCGTTGTTTTCAAGATGGAGGGCAATAATTTTGCCAATGCCATGCGGTGGCAGGAATCGGGAGAACCGGTGGGAGAGCGTGACATTTGGCGTTTGCTCGGCGGATTTTTCGATACCGAGATGCACCGGCAAAACCCGATCGATGGCGCGATTGCGGGAATCAACCGGATCGCCGAAAATGCCGATGTGGTTATCCTGACCAATCTCAACGACGAGCGGCAGGTCAAACGGACAGAGCAGCTTGCGGCGCATGGTGTGCACGCCCGCGTTTTCACAAATCAGGGCCCCAAGGGACCGGCGCTCGCGCGGATTGTCGAAGAATATCAGCCACTAAGGACTATCTTCATCGATGATCTACCGCAGCACCACGAATCGGTGTCGCAGGATGTGCCGCATGTCCGGCGCTTGCATCTATGCGGAGAACCGATGCTGGCACCGCATATCGATTGTGCTTATGAAGCGGGTCACGCGCATGCCCGGATAGACCGGTGGGACGAGGCTTTGCCGTGGTTGCTGCGCGAACTGCACGGGGAAGAAGCATGACTATCGACAAGCGTTTGAATGAACTTGGCATTGTTTTGCCCAAAGCTGCAGCTCCAGTGGCCAGTTACGTCCCGGTAGTTGAGCATGGCGGCTTTGCTTATGTCTCCGGACAATTGCCATTTTTGGAAGGCACGCTCGTTACCGGCCGATTGGGCGAAGATGTTTCGATTGAACGGGGCACCGCCGCAGCGCGCGCTTGCGGACTGATGATCCTGTCTCAATTGGTCAATGCGGGTATCAGCCTCGACCGGGTGGAACGGATTGTTAAATTGGGGGCATTTATCAGTTCGACAGGTGATTTTGTCGATCAGCCTAAAGTTGCCAATGGCGCGTCCGAATTGATGTTCGAAGTGTTTGGAGAAGCTGGCAAACACGCCCGCAGCGCCGTTGGCGTGCCGGTGCTCCCGCTGGGCGCAGCGGTCGAAGTGGATGCGGTCATTGCTGTTTCCGCTGCTTGATAATTGGCGCGCCCCAGCGCCAAAACCGGACAAGATCAGTTGGCTGAGTGAGTGGGATTATGCCCACCGCGGCTTGCATAGCGACGGCGTGCCGGAGAATTCTCCGTCTGCCTTTGCCGATGCGATTGCGCGCGGGCTTGGGATTGAATGCGACGTTCAGCGCACGCGCGACGGGCGCGCGGCGGTGTTCCACGATTGGGAGCTTGACCGTCTGACCGACGAGACCGGGCCGGTTGACCGGCGCGATGCCTCGGCGCTTGAGAAAATTATGCTGTCGGGCACGAGCGACACGATCCCGCAGCTGAGCCGGATGCTCGATCAGGTAGGCGGACAGGTGCCGATATTGATCGAGCTCAAATCCGCATTCGACCGCCGGACAAATTCGCTGTGTCTGGCAGTGAACCGTGCGCTTGAGGGATACCGCGGCAAATATGCGGTGATGAGTTTTGATCCCAGAGTGGCGCGCTGGTTCCAGATGCATTCGCCGCGTACCGTTCGCGGCCTCGTGGTCAAGGAAGAGGATAAGAAGAATTTGCGCGGAGCGTGGGAGCGGCGGCTGGCGCTATGGCACGCGCGGCCCGATTTTCTGGCCTATGATGTGCGCGATTTCCCAAGTAAATTTGCCGCATCGCAGCGCGCGCGAGGGCTGCCGGTTTTGACATGGACCGTCCGCACAGAAGAAAACCGCACGATCGCGCTGGAAAACGCTGATGCCCTAATCGCGGAACTCGAAGGCGCGGTGTGAGCGAGGCGCCAATTATTGCCAAAGTGGCGGGCTCGGTCGGAGCCTTGCCGCGCGCGCAATGGGACGCCTTGGCTGGCGACGATAATCCGTTTATTTCCTATGATTTCCTGACCGCGCTCGAAGATTCAGATAGCATCGGGCCGGGCACCGGCTGGCAATCCGCGCCGATCATTATTGAGGGGGAGGACGGTCAATTGCTGGCAGCTTTACCCGCATATCTGAAGGGCCATAGCCAGGGCGAATATGTGTTCGACCATGCGTGGGCGGATGCTTACCAGCGGGCCGGCGGCGAATACTATCCCAAGCTCCAGATTGCTGCGCCGTTTACGCCAGCAACAGGCCCGCGGCTGTTACTGTCAGACAGCAAATATGCCGTTCCCCTTCTGGCCGCAGCAGAGCAATTGTGCACGGGCAATGGTTTTTCATCGGCCCATGCAACTTTCATCGAACCTAGTCAGATCGGCCTATTCGAACAGGCCGACTGGCTCACTCGCAGCGACACGCAGTTCCATTGGACCAACCGCAATTACCGCGACTTTGATGATTTCCTTGCTGCGCTATCCTCTCGCAAACGCAAGGCGATCCGCAAGGAGCGCGCTGCAGCGCAGGAAGGTGTCGAAATTGTCCACCTGAGCGGCGCGGAGATCCAGCCTGCCCATTGGGATGCCTTCTGGACATTCTATCAGGATACCGGTGCCCGCAAATGGGGGAGCCCTTATCTGACGCGCGAAGCTTTTACTCTGCTTGGCGAGCGGATGGGTGACCGGGTATTGTTGATGTTGGCAATGGAAGAGGGTGAGCCGATTGCCGGCGCGCTCAACTTCGTCGGAGGTTCAGCGCTCTATGGCCGCTATTGGGGATGCCAAAGTGAGAAGAAATTCCTGCATTTCGAACTGTGTTACTATCAGGCCATCGATGCAGCAATTGCGCGCGGGCTCTCGCGGGTCGAGGCAGGCGCGCAAGGCGGCCATAAGCTGGCACGCGGCTATGAACCGGTCACGACCTGGTCAGCCCACTGGATCGCCGATCCCGGCTTCCGCGCAGCAGTGGCAGACTTTCTCGCACGTGAGCGAGAGGGAGTGAGTGCCGACCAAGTCTATCTTGGTGAGCGAACCCCATTCAAGAAGGGCCCGTTCAAGAAGGAGTAGTCTGTCAAAAATTAGGCAGCTTTGCGGTCTTCGGAGCGGAGCCATTCGCGCGCACGGCGCTGCGCCTCTGCGATTTCGCGGGCAGTCATTTCGTCGGAAATATCAGCGCGGCACCATGCAGCTTCTTCATTGCCTTTGGTGGCAGCAAGGTTGAACCATTTGTGTGCCTCGATCAGGTCGCACGGCGCGCCGTGGCTGCCGGTCGAAAAGGCAACGCCCAGATCATAAAGTGCAGAATCGTCACCCTGAGCCGCCGCCGCAAGGCATTGTGCGACCAGCAGGTTTACGGCGCTGGTATCGGTAGGTTGGGCGTTTCCGCCATCGATTGAAGTCAGTTCCATTATTTGGTCCCCCATGTGTTCGGCGGATCGCATTCCCGCCTTCGAACACTGGTTCACCCGAACATGGTCAACAAATGGTTAACGCGGCCCCTACTTATTTTCTGCTTGGTCTGTGATGGAGGGCCTGGATCGCTCGCTTTGACGGCGTGTTTTCTGCCAATGCGGGCCAATCGGTGGAACGATTGCGGATTGCCGCTTGTGCCGATTCCAGCTGCCGCCTATAGCGCCGCCAATCTGCTTAACGGCGCTCCTGGTCGGTGCGCTCGAAAGCACTGGCCAATTTGGCTTGCGGGATAATTTTTGGAGCTGAGGACAATATGACCACTGCGTCGTCCGATGACATCAAGATCCTTGAAAGGGTGAAGAATTCACTCGGCGCAGACTATGTTCCGAGCGATGACGAATCCTATATGTGCGAGAAGCAGCAGGATTATTTCCGCATGCTCTTGATCGAATGGAAGCGGTCGATTCATTCGGCATCTTCTGCAACGCTACAATCGCTTCAGGACGGGCCAATTCGCGAAGCCGATCTGAATGACCGGGCATCAAGCGAAACCGACTGGAGCATTGAATTGCGCACGCGCGACCGCCAGCGCAAATTGATCTCTAAAATTGATTCAGCACTGCGCCGGATTGACGGCGGCGAATATGGTTTTTGCGAAGTCACCGGCGATCCGATTGGATTGAAGCGATTGATCGCAAGGCCGGTCGCGACAATGACCGTTGAAGCGCAAGAAGCGCATGAACGCAGAGAAAAAATTTCTCGCGACGATTAGGCCGCGTTGTTTTTCAAAGATTTATCGAATTGTATGGCTCGGAACAGTTAAACGTTCGTTAGCCATTGTTCGGCTATTAAAGCCTTGCAGTTGTGGCGGAGTAAATTCCGCCGGAGCTGCTTGTTCGATCAATTCTTTGAAAGAAGGCCCGACTGACCGATGTCCGGAGTAGATACCCGAAACATTTCTCGCGATAGTCTTTTCCTGATGGCCGATGTGCGGTTTGACGGCGAAGGGTTTGATCACCGCGTTAAAGTGCGCAATCTTTCCTCTGGCGGGATGATGGCAGAAGGCGAAGCGGCTGCGGTTCGCGGTAAGAATCTTTCGGTCAATCTACGCAATATCGGCGCTGTTCCCGGCATTGTTGCCTGGGTACAAGAAGGGCGCTTCGGGATTGCCTTTGCGAAAGAAATCGACCCGAAACTGGCCAGAGCACCGGTTGGCAATGGCGATTTAAGCGCCCCGCGTTTCACACGCCCGTCGTCGATTGATCAGTCTCGCGCCTCCGCTGCTTCATCGAATTTCCGCACAATCTAACCGCCATTCGCCTAGCGGATGTTTTCGTCGCTGACGAAGCAGGAACAAGCTGCTATTCGTGCACCGATGGCTCGGCATTTTTCAGTTCTGTTTATCGGTCTTTTTGGCCTGCTGCTGTCGGCATGTAGCCCAAGCGCCGACGATAATCTTACCCGGGTTGCCTTTATCGGCACCCCGACAGATATGGCGGCCAATGGTGTGCGGCTTTCTGTTGCAGGACAACATTTGCGTGCAGCGTCGGCCGAAGGGCTGGTCGGGCTTAACGAACGCGGAGAGATCGTCCCCGCCTTGGCGGAACGCTGGATCGTTACCGATGACGGGATGAGCTATATTTTCCGGCTGAGGAATGGAGATTGGCCCGATGGTACACAGCTCAGCGGAGAGAACGTCCGCAGCGCGCTGGAGCGTAATCTGGAGCAGCTGCGCGGGACCTCGCTTGGCCTGGATCTGGCGATAATTTCCGACATCCGGGCGATGACCGGCAGAGTAGTGGAAATCCGCTTGAAAAGCCCGATGCCGCAATTCCTGCAATTGCTTTCGCAGCCCGAATTGGGGCTAAGGCGTAATGGCAAGGGCACCGGCCCTATGGCTGCCAAAGTTTCGGGAAAACAGGCAAAGCTCGATGTTCTTGCCGATGGACGTAATGGTCTGAACCCTGGTGACGATGCGGCAGAAAAATTCCGTCAAATCCTGATCCTCAGCCTGTCTGCGGAAGAAGCAACCGCTGCATTCGAAAATGATGAAGTCGATGCCGTATTCAACGGCCGGTTGCTGAGCCTCCCGCTCGCAGACACCGGACCGCTTGCGCGCGGCACAGTCAGATTGGATGTCGTGGTGGGGCTATTCGGTCTTCAGGTGAAGAATTCCAAAGGTATTTTGGCTGATCCGGCGCGTAGGGCAGCGCTGTCGATGGCGATCGAGCGAGAGACTTTGCTCGATTCCTTCGGCGTTGGCGGGTGGATTCCATCTTCGGGCATTGTTCCGGCGGGACTGCCATCAGAGCCGGTTGAGGTCCAGCAACCATGGGCCGAATTTGCTTTGCTGGACCGTCAGGCGGAGGCGCGCCGACGCATCAGTTCATGGAAAAACGGCGAGGGTAAGGGCAAGGCCAATTTGACACTTGCGCTTCCCAGAATGCCGGGTTCGAACCAGCTTTTTATGGCGCTCAAGGAAGATTTCGACGAGGTCGGGATCACGCTCGTGAGGGTCGGCCCCGATGACCCCGCCGATTTGCAATTGATTGACCGTTTGGCGCGGTATGGCGATGCACGCTGGTTTCTGAACCAGTTCAATTGCTCGCTCAAACGCGGTCCATGTTCGGCAGAGGCCGATGCCCTGGTTCAAACGGCTATAACCGAAACTGACCCTGTTAAACGCGGTCAAATATTGGCCGAGGCAGAACGGGCTTTGCTCCAATCGAACATCTATATCCCGCTCGGCGCTCCGGTGCGCTGGTCGCTGATCCGCGGCGGGATTGACGGCTTTTCCGAGAATGCTTCAGGTGTCCATCCCTTGTTCCCATTGGCAATGCGCCCCATTTAAGTAGCGAACCATCCGTTGAGGGTTCGCAAGGAGAGGCTGATGGCCGAATTGGAAAGTTACAAACCGGCGCGCGAGAATGCCTCGAAGGCGCGCCCGATGGGTTTCGAATTGCCGACTGGCACCGATCCCGTCTCTGTCCGCAAGCGGATTGAGGCGATGGAGCAATTGCTGGAAAACAGCTTCCGCATTCCGGGCATCAACTATCGCATCGGCCTCGATGCGATTGTCGGTCTGGTGCCGGTTTTGGGCGATATCGTGACCACCATTCTGGGCGCCTATATCGTTTGGGAAGCGCGCAATCTCGATCTGCCGAAATGGAAATTGTGGCGGATGGCGGGAAATGTCGGGTTTGACGCATTGCTCGGAGCTGTGCCGCTGGTCGGCGATGCGGCCGATTTCCTCTACCGCTCCAACAGCCGCAATCTGAAGATCGTGAAGAAGCACCTCGACAAACACCATCCTGCTTCGCGAACGATCGAAGGATAGTTTCAAAACAAACCGCTTTGGTCCTATAGCGGCGGCATGACCAAAAGCGTTACCTATTCAAGCTATCTCGACCTCGAGCGGATATTGTCGTCGCAGCATCCGGCCTCTGCGGCGCATGATGAAATGCTGTTTATCATCGTCCATCAGGCGAGCGAATTGTGGCTGAAGCTGTGCCTGCATGAACTGGAAGAAGCGCGCGAGCATATCGCCAGCGATACGTTACGGCCTGCCTTCAAAATGCTGTCGCGCGTTGCCAGAGCGCAAAGCCAGCTGATTTCGAGCTGGGATGTGCTCTCCACCATGACCCCGCATGATTACTCGCTGGTGCGACCGCATCTGGGCACCAGCTCGGGTTTCCAGTCGGCGCAATACCGGCTGATGGAATTCATGCTTGGCGGACGCAATGCTGACATGGTGACGATGCATGAGGCGACACCCGATGTCGCGGCAAAGCTGCACGCGGAATTGGGGCGGGCGAGCCTCTATGACGAAACGGTCAGCCTGCTGGCGCGGCGCGGGTTCGATATTCCGGCTTCAGTGTTAGAACGCGACCAATCTCAGCCTTGGACTGCCTCCACCGAAGTCGAGTCGGCATGGGCAGAAGTCTACCGCCATCCCAACAAGCATTGGGATCTCTACGAGTTGGCCGAAAAGCTGGTCGATCTGGAATATCATTTCCAGCGCTGGCGTTTTGGCCATTTGAAAACTGTCGAGCGGATTATCGGCTTCAAGAAAGGGACCGGCGGGACGGCTGGCGTGCCCTATCTGGAGGCGGTGCTGAAACAGACTTTCTTCCCCGAATTGCTCTCTGTCCGGACCGCGATATGATGCGGAGAATCTGGGACATTACGCAGAAATTGCGCCCCGGCCTGCCGGTTTGGCCGGGCGATACACCGTTCGAACACGCCCAGACTTGGGCGATGTCTGATGGCTCGCCGGTCAATGTCTCCAAACTTACCCTGTCGACCCACTCGGGCACCCATGCCGATGCACCGCTGCATTATGATGCGGCGGGGCGAGACAGTGCCGCGTCCGATCTTGAGGCCTATCTGGGCGACTGTCTGGTGGTCGATGCGCGCTGTGCGGGTGCTGCAATCGAACCGCATCATCTGCCCGCGCTGGACGGGGTGCAGCGGGTGCTGTTCCGCACCTATGAGGCCTTCCCGCAGGAGACGTGGGACGAGACTTTCACCGCAATCGCGCCGGAGACCATTCGCGCACTCGCCGCGCAGGGCGTGAGGCTGGTCGGGATTGATACGCCTTCGCTCGACCCGCAGGATTCCAAGACGATGGACGCGCACACTGCCGTGCTCGTGGCAGATATGCGGATATTGGAGGGGCTGGTTCTGGATGATGTGCCGCTGGGGCGTTACGAGCTGATCGCGCTGCCTTTGCCGATTGCCGGGGCTGATGCTTCGCCGGTGCGGGCGATTTTGAGGGAGTTGCCATGAGCCTGCTCGACCAGGTCCGCGCGCTCGACGCCGCTGATCCTTTGCGCGAATATCGCGGCCGTTTTGAACTGCCCGAGGGAGTGATCTACCTCGATGGCAACTCGCTTGGCGCTTTGCCCAAAATGACCAAGGCGCGGCTGGCCGAAGTGACCCAGCAGGAATGGGGGCAGGGGCTGATCCGCAGTTGGAACGCCGCCGATCGAGGCGGGGCAGACTGGATCGGCGCGCCGCAGCGGATCGGGGCGAAAATCGCGCCGCTGGTCGGGGCGCAGAGCCATGAAGTGATTGCGTGCGACAGCGTTTCGGTCAACCTGACCAAGCTCATCGGCGCGGCGCTCACCATGCAGGCTGACGGTCCGGATGGGGCCCGCAAGGTCGTGCTGTCCGAACCGGGCAATTTCCCGACCGACCTCTATATGGTTCAGGGCTTGCAGCGGCAGGGCATGGCCGAGCAGCGGCTGGTGGCGCGTGACCGGATGATCGAGGCGCTGGCCCCTGAAAACGGCGGGCGGGATGTCGCGCTGTTGATGCTCACCCATGTTCATTACAAGACCGGTGAAATGTTCGACATGGCGGCGCTGACCAAGGCGGCGCATGATGTCGGCGCGCTGGTGCTGTGGGATTTGTCGCATAGCGGCGGCGCGGTGCCGGTGGATTTGAACGCGGCAGGCGCGGATTTTGCGGTCGGTTGCGGCTATAAATATTTGAACGGCGGCCCCGGCGCGCCGGCCTATGCTTTTGTTGCCGAGCGGCATCACGAGACCTTCCGTCAGCCGATCACCGGCTGGATGGGCCATGCGCGGCCCTTCGCCTTTTCGGACAAATACGAACCCGCACCGGGGGTCAGCCGGATGCTCGCGGGCACGCCGCCGATCCTCGCCATGGCCGCGCTCGAATGCGGGGTGGAATTGATGGCGGAAATCGGGATGGACAGGCTGGTCGCAAAATCACGCGCCCTGTCCGAATTCTTCTGCGCCGCCATGGCGCAGCATTGCCCGCATATGCGCTGCGTCAGCCCGGCCGATCCGGCGCAGCGCGGCAGCCAATTGTCGTTCCATCACGATGAAGCCTATGCGATTTGCCAGGCGCTGATCGCGCGCGGCGTGATCGGCGATTTCCGCGATCCGGATATCCTCCGCTTCGGCTTCGCGCCCGCCTATGTCAGTTTTGCCGATGCAGCGGGGGCAGTGACCGCACTGGCGGAGATTCTGGATAGCGGTGAATGGGAAGCGCCGGAGTTTGGGCAGAGGGCTACTGTGACTTGATGGCAGGAATTGGGGTGGGGAGCGGACATTGATGTTATTGCCTTCACCCGATAGATGTTAGCGATGCTCTGGAATGTGATCGATAAACGCACTCGTCCTTATCGCTGGCGAGAGGTGAACGCGATTGTCGAAGCCACCGAGCATGACAACTCGTGTAAGGATGCCGATCAAGCGCCTGCGAGCGATCCCATGGTCACCGTGGTTTATGAAGCGCTCGAAGCAGTATCAGTGTCCGAAGCGGTGAAGTGGGCAGAAAGCCAACCCTGTCCCGTCACTCTCTACCTTTACGACCTTGGATCGGGTTTTGGAGATGAAGAGCATTTCACAAATGTTGAAGTACGCTTCGACGGTGAAGACGAGGCTTAGCCGACGTCCGAAGTTGGATCGTTAGCGGACACAACAAATTTCCCTGTCCTACAAGCGGTCCATGATGGCATTTCGGGGAAATGCCACTCGCATCCCGCCCCCTCACTTCATCGCTCCCATCACCCTTGAATCCGGTCCTGTTTTTGAGTTCTAGGATTGTGTTCCATGTGTTCCACTTGCTCGGCTTTCGCGCCCCAAAGCTGAACGAATCACCCCTCCAGCTCGATGTCCCAATAGAGCCAATCGCGCCATGTTTCGTGGAGATAGCCGGGCGGGAAGCTGCGGCCATATTGCTGCAATTGCCAGCTGGTCGGGCGGATCGGGTTGACCTGCTTCATATGCGCTTGCTTGGGCGTGCGCCCGCCCTTCTTCATATTGCACGGGGCGCAGGCGCTGGCGATGTTTTCCCACGTGGTCTTGCCGCCCAGACGGCGCGGGATCACATGATCGAAGGTCAAATCCTGCCCGCTGCCGCAATATTGGCATTCGAACTTGTCGCGCAGGAACAGATTGAAGCGGGTGAAGGCGGGAAATTCGCTTTGCTTCACATATTGCCGCAATGCGATGACCGAAGGGATCTTCATATCGAGCGACGGCGAATGGACCTCACGGTCATAGCTTTCGACGATATCAACCCGGTCGAGGAACACCGCCTTGATCGCGGTCTGCCACGGCCACAGGCTGAGTGGGTAATAGGACAGCGGGGTGTAATCCGCGTTGAGCACAAGCGTGGGGCATCCCGCCAGATTGCGGGTTCCATCCTCTGCCGCGCTTCTGAATTGCGCGGCGCGTTCGATCAGTTCGGCCTTGAACAAAGTCTGCTCCCTTCTGATGGACATGAAGTGAGCATTTGCGCCAAAAAGCGTCAACCCTGTTACACAGGTGAAATCCACAGGCAATTTCGCCATATCGCCCGATCAGGAAGGGAAAAGCTGCCATGATCGTCACCCGCTTCGCCCCCAGCCCGAACGGAATGTTGCATTTGGGCCATGCTTACTCCGCAATCGTCGCGCATGATCTGGCGCGCGGGCAAGATGGAGCGGCTGGCGGGCGTTTTCTGCTGCGGATCGAAGATATCGACGGCGAGCGGAGCAGGCCCGAACTGGCCGAGGCGTTCCGCGAAGACCTGAAATGGCTCGGTCTGGAGTGGGAGGAGGTTGCGACGCAATCCTCACGGCTGGGCAGCTATGCGGCGGCTGCCGAGCGGTTAAAGGCGGAAGGGCTGCTTTATCCATGCAATTGCACCCGCGCCGAAATTGCCGATTCTGCGTCGAAAGTGGGGCCAGAAGGGCCAATCTATTCCGGCGCCTGCCGTAGGAAGTCGACAATGCCGGACGGACCGGCAGCGTGGCGGCTCGATGCAACCGAAGCATTGAAGCGCACCGGACCACTCACGTGGGAGGATGACCGTGCGGGCACGATGATAGCGCAGCCCGAATTGCTTGGCGATGTCGTGCTGGTGCGCAAGGAAGCGCCCGCCAGCTATCATCTTGCCGCGACGCTTGATGATGCGGCAGATGGGGTCACGCTGGTAACGCGCGGGCACGATCTGTTCGCCGCGACGCATATCCACCGGTTGCTGCAGGCTTTGCTCGGCTTGCCAGTGCCGCGCTGGCACCATCACCCGCTGGTGCTCGACGGAGAAGGGCGCAAGCTGGCCAAGCGGCGCGGCTCATCATCGCTTGCCGATTTGCGCGCGGCAGGCGTAGATGGCATAATTCTCGGCACCGAATTGCGCGCCGGGCGTTTTGGCCCTGTAAATTCGCTCTCGAAGGACTAGATAGGACCTATGAACTATATTCTGATCCCCGCTCTCATCATCCTTTGCATCATGGTTGTCGTTTCGCTTGTGCGCGGCATCGTGGCTTTCATGCAAAGCACCAAGATTGATCTCGAAACCGGCGACAGCATGGACGCAACCGAGATGCAGCTGAAACAGAACAAGGCGATGTTTGCGCGGATCAAATATCAGGCGCTGGCGGTGGTTGTGGTCATGATTATCATGGCGGTTGCCCGGTAACCCGGACGCTCTGCCGCAATGGTCAAGCTGAACAAGATTTACACGCGCACCGGCGATGATGGTTCGACCGGACTTGTCGATGGTTCGCGGATCGCCAAACACGCCGCGCGGATGGAAGCGATCGGTGCGGTTGACGAGGCCAACAGCGCGATTGGATTTGCCGCAGTGGCGCTCCAAGGCGGTGCCTATGGCGGTGATGTCGAGCGTATCCAGAACGATATGTTCGATCTCGGAGCCGACCTCGCCACCCCATTGGGCGATGTGGGCGGCGCTGATTTCGAGCCATCCGATATGGTTTTGCGGATAGTGGCGGCGCAAGTGGAATGGCTGGAAACGGCCATCGACGCGCTCAATGACACGCTTGAACCTCTGACCAGCTTTATCCTCCCTGGCGGGACAGAAGCGGCGGCGCGAATGCATATCGCCCGCGCCTGTGCGCGCCGGGCTGAACGGTCGATCACCGCGATGGCCGCCGAAGATCCGGTTAATCCGCAGGCTATCGCCTATATCAACCGCCTGTCCGATTATCTGTTTGTGCTGGCGCGCGTGCTCAACGGCAATGGCCGCGCCGATGTAAAATGGGTGCCCGGGGCAAGCAGGGGCGCTAAGCGCTAGTCAGACCCATTCCAAGTCGCTAACAGGCCAGCTTTGCTGCAGTTGCGAAGGAATTTTCGATGCGTAAAGTCGCCATAATCGGTGCAGGTCAGATGGGTTCGGGCATTGCCCAGACCGTGGCGCAAAACGGCATTCAGGTACTGCTGTCTGATATTGATCTGAGCGTTGCCGAAAGGGCCAAGCAAGGTATCCAAACCTCGCTGGGCAAGTTGGTTGGTCGCAGCAAGATCGACGTTTCAGAAGCGGAAGCGGCGCTTGCGCGGATTACCCCTATTGCTGACAATGCGGCCATGGCTGACGCCGATTTGATCATCGAAGCGGCAACTGAACGTGAAGCGATCAAGCAGAAGATTTTCGAAGCCGCCGGAAAATTCCTCTCGGCCGATGCGATCATGGCGAGCAATACCAGTTCTATCCCGATCACACGAATGGCTAATTTCGCGCCGGATCCTGCGCGCTTTATCGGGCTGCACTTCTTCAATCCGGTGCCGGTGATGGGCTTGATCGAAGTTATTCCGGGGCTCGCCACCAGCAAGAATACGACTGACCGCATTACCGCCTTTGCCGAAGGCTTGGGTAAAGAAGTGGTACTGTCGCAAGACGAGCCGGGCTTTGTGGTGAACCGCATTCTGCTGCCAATGATCAACGAGGCGATATTCGTGCTGGGTCAAAGCACTGCCAATATCGAAGATATCGACAAAGGTTGCCGCCTTGGCCTCAACCACCCAATGGGGCCGTTGCAACTCGCCGACTTCGTTGGGCTCGATACGTGCTTTGAAATTATAAAAGTGCTTTATGACACGACCGGCGACAGCAAATACCGTCCTGCTCCGCTGTTGGTGAAATATGTAGAGGCGGGCTGGTTGGGACGCAAAACGGGGCGCGGCTTTTACGATTATACCGAAGAGGCACCCGTTCCCACGCGGTAACCAGCTTGGCTCATTCGGTTGTTGGTGCTTTGGGCAGAATTATCACCACTTCCTCATGTTCCGATGCTGCTTTGGGTTCACCGGGTTCCATTGGTGTGGGGTCAAAGCCCTCCGCCGCGTCGATCAGTTCCTCATCGGCGAGAAATTCGATCGTGGCATCCGCCGGTTTTGTATTTGGGATCGCTTGTGATGGTGCAGGCTGATTCAAAGCTTGGGCTGTCTTTTCGGGCGCGGCTTTCTGAGCCTGAAATTTCTGTGCTGTCTGGGTCACGACGCCGCTGTTATTCTCGGTTCCGACAAGGCTGACCGCACCAATTATGATGAGCAAGGCAAGGCCTAGCGCCGCCAGCCGGTTGCGGAAAAGAAGCGAATACATCGAATTTTTATAGCGTTCTAAACCTTAAGGTTTGGTAGATTTCGATCATTTTGTCGCCATCGCATCATTGCGCAATTGATATAGAAGTTCGAGCGCATCGCGCGGTGACAACGCATCAACATCCACTTCCATAAGACGGACAGCAATGCTGGCGTCGGGCAGCTCTTCCTGCTCAAACGCCGCTGCGAATAACGGCAACTCGCCAAGTCCGGCCGCGAGCCCACCTGTTTCCGCGCGCCCTTTTTCAAGCTTGTCCAACACCGATTTGGCGCGTGCAACCACGGGCTTCGGGATACCGGCGAGGCGCGCCACAGCCAGTCCATAGGATTTATCTGCAGGTCCGCTTGCCAATTCGTGGAGCAGGACCAGCTCGCCCTTCCATTCGCGCGCGCGGACATGGTGGAGCGAGAGCGCGTCACAGCTGTCCGCGAGCCGAGCCAGCTCGTGATAATGCGTTGCAAAAAGGCAGCGGCAATGATTGGTTTCATGAACCGCTTCGACCACTGCCCATGCGAGCGCCAACCCGTCATAGGTTGACGTCCCGCGGCCAACCTCATCCAGAATGACGAAACTCCGCTCGGTCGCCTGGCTGAGGATGGCTGCGGTTTCGACCATTTCAACCATAAAAGTCGACCGTCCACGGGCGAGATTATCCGACGCGCCCACACGGCTGAAGAGCCGGTCGACCAGCCCGATCTGTGCCGCGGTCGCTGGAACATAGCCGCCCGCCTGCGCAAGCAGCACAATCAGCGCATTTTGCCGCAGAAAGGTAGATTTGCCGCCCATATTGGGACCGCCGATTAGCCAAAGCCGGTCTAGCGGGTTCAAAATGCAATCATTGGCGACAAACCGGTCACCCGAATTGGCCAGCGCAGCTTCGACAACTGGATGGCGCCCGCCTTCAATATCGAGGCGAATGTCTTCACAAATTTCAGGGCGGCACCAATCGCCTTCTGCGGCGCGCTCCGCCTGACCTGCGCTGACATCTAGCCGAGCGAGGGCCTCTGCAGTGATCGCAATTTTCTGGCGCTCGGCCACGACCGCACTGGTCAGATCTTCAAAATGTGCCTCTTCGGCGGCGAGCGCATGGCCGCCGGCTTCGCTGATGCGGTTGGCTTCTTCGTGCAGGAATAGTGAATTAAAGCGCACCGCGCCGGCCATCGTTTGGCGGTGGGTAAAGCCGCTGTCAGGGGCCATCAGCGCATCGGCATATTTCGCTGGGACTTCGATGAAATAGCCCAGTACGCCATTGTGTTTGATCTTGAGCGGGGAAATCCCGGTGTCATCGCGGTATCGTGTTTCGAGTGCGGCGATGGCGCGCCGTGCATTGCCCGATACATTGCGCAGCTCGTCGAGCGCGGCGTCATATCCTTCGGCAATATAGCCGCCATTCGAGCGTTCGGTCGGCGGTGCAGCGACAAGCGCTCGCTGCATCACATCAACCAAAGCGCCATGGCCGCCCATTTGGGGCAGCAGCGTTTCCAGCAGCGGGGGGCGACCCGATTTTTGTCCGAGGAAATCGCGGATGCGCCGTGCCTCTGCCAGACCATCACGAATCTGCCCGAGATCGCGCGGGCTGCCTCTGCCTGCAACGACGCGCCCGAGCGCGCGGCCAATATCGGGAAGGGCGCGCAAGACTTCGCGCAAATCGGCGCGCAGTAGTGGGTCGCGGTGGAAATAGTCCACCAGTGCCAGCCGCTGCGAAATCGCGGCCAAATCACAGAGCGGCGAGGAAAGATCGTCCGCCAATTGCCGCGCTCCCGCGCCGGTTACACAGCGGTCAACCGCCGCAATCAGGCTGCCTTGCCGCGAACCCTGCTGCGACGTGAGAATTTCGAGACTAGCCCGCGTCGCCTCATCCATGGCCAGCCGCGCATCGCCGGAGCGCATTTGCGGGGGCAGCAGTAAGGGCAGATTGCCGCGTCCAACATGGTCGAGATAGGCCACCAACCCGCCAGCAGCCGCCAGCATCGGCCGGCTGAAATCGCCGAATCCGTCGAGCGTTTTGACCTCGTGCAGTGACTTGAGCCTGCGCTCTCCATCATCGCTGGAAAAGTCGCCACGAGGCCGCGCGATGGCATTTTCAGGCGGCATATCCCAATCGTCGGGCGCGACCACTTCGGAAGCGCCAATTCTTGCAAGAGCGGCATTTATTCTATCGGGCGCGCATTCTTCGAGCACCATCTGTCCGGTCGAAATATCACAACTTGCCAAGCCGAACGTCCCGCGCAATTCGCAAATTGCAGCCAGCATATTGGCACGGCGCGGTTCGAGCAGCGCTTCTTCGGTCAAAGTGCCCGCGGTGACGAAGCGGACAATGTCCCGCCGGACCAGTGCCTTGTACCCGCCGCGTTTCTTGGCTTCTTCGGGGGTTTCGACCTGTTCGGCAATCGCGACCCGGCAACCGGCCTTGATCAGCCGTGCCAGATAGCCTTCTGCTGCATGGACCGGTACGCCGCACATCGGAACAGGCTCGCCGCTATCCTTGCCGCGCGCAGTGAGGGCAATATCGAGAATTGCCGCTGCCTGTTTCGCATCATCAAAGAACAATTCGAAGAAATCACCCATCCGGTAGAACAGCAGGCACCCTTCGGCTTGCGCCTTTAGCGCATGATATTGTTCCATCATCGGGGTGGGTTGCCCTACCATGCGCGCGGATTAGCGCTCCTGCCCTCGATTCGGGAAGGGCTTTGCCGGCCTATTCCCCGACCGCCTCGCCTTGACCACCTCGCTCGATGTCGTCTTTTCCCTATCGCTAGACCCAGCCGTGGGTTAAATGCCAAGGCGCAAAGCAATCAGGGGCATAATGTGGCAGACGACAAGCAAGACGATTTCACAACGCGCGAGGCGCTGTTCTATCACGAGACAATCCGGCCGGGCAAAATCGAAATCATTGCCTCCAAGCCGATGGCGACCCAGCGCGATCTGTCGCTTGCCTATTCTCCCGGTGTTGCCGCGCCGGTTAAGGCGATTGCGGAAAATCCTGCCAATGCAGCTCGTTATACCGCGCGTTCCAACCTCGTAGCGGTCATTTCCAACGGTACTGCAATCCTCGGCCTTGGCAATCTCGGCGCGCTGGCATCCAAGCCGGTGATGGAGGGTAAGGCGGTGCTGTTCAAACGCTTCGCCGATGTCGACGCGATCGATATTGAGCTCGATACCGAGGATCCGGACAAGTTCATCGAAGCGGTTGCGCTGATGGAGCCGACCTTTGGCGGGATCAATCTGGAAGATATCAAAGCGCCTGAATGTTTTATTATCGAGCAAGCCCTGCGCGACCAGATGAATATTCCGATCATGCATGATGACCAGCATGGCACCGCGATTATTTCCGCCGCTGGCTTGATTAACGCCTGTTTCTTGACCGGCCGCAATTTGAAAGACGTCAAGATTGTCGTCAACGGCGCTGGCGCTGCCGCGCTTGCCTGTACCGCTTTGATTAAATCCATCGGTGTGCCGCATGGCAATGTCATCGTCTGCGACCGTAGCGGGCCGATCTATCCTGGTCGCGACAATGTCGACCAATGGAAGAGCGCGCATGCCGTTCCGACCGAGGCCAGGACGCTCGAAGATGCGCTCGATGGTGCGGATATTTTCCTCGGCCTGTCGGCGGCGGGTGCGCTCAAGCCCGAATGGGTCAAGAAGATGGCTGACAAGCCGATCATCTTCGCGATGGCCAACCCCGACCCAGAAATTACCCCTGACGATGCCAAAGCCGTCCGACCCGATGCGATTATCGCTACCGGACGTTCGGACTATCCCAACCAGGTCAACAATGTCCTCGGCTTCCCGTTCATTTTCCGCGGCGCGCTCGATGTGCAAGCCACCGCGATTAATGAAGAAATGAAGGTCGCTGCCGCGCATGCCATCGCCGCTTTGGCGCGTGAGCGGGTGCCCGATGAAGTGGCTGCGGCTTACGGCAAGAACCACAAATTCGGCACCGATTATATTATTCCCGCACCATTTGATCCACGCCTGATGGAAGTTGTCTCCTCGGCGGTGGCCAAGGCGGCAATGGACTCGGGCGTGGCGACGGTGCCGATTACCGATTTTGAAGCCTATGCGCTGTCATTGAAGGCGCGGCTCAACCCGACCACTTCGGTGCTGACCAACGCTTACGAGATTGCGCGTGCCAATCCCAAGCGGGTGGTGTTTGCCGAGGCGGAGGAGGATGTGGTGCTGCGCGCCGCGATCCAGTTCCGCGATTTCGGCTATGGCACGCCGGTGCTGGTTGGCCGGACGAAGGCGGTTGCGGACAAATTGCATATGCTGGGCGTCGACAATCCGGGCGATTTCGAAATCCAGAATTCTGCTGATTGCGAATATGTACCGGCGATGGTCGAGTATCTTTACAAACGACTGCAACGCAAAGGCTTTACCGAGCGTGATGTGCGGCGGATGGTCAATCAGGAACGCAATGTATTTTCGGCGCTGCTGGTCGCACTCGGCCATGGTGATGCGATGATATCGGGCCTGACGCGGACATTCTCGCAGACGGTTCGTGAAGTGAATCTGGTGCTCGATGCCAAGCAAGGCGCATTGCCTTTCGGCGTGCATATGATGATCGGCAAGAACCACACCACCTTCATGGCCGATACCACCATTAACGAGCGCCCTAGCGCAGAAGAACTGGCGCATATTGCCCGCGAAACCGCCGAAGTCGCGCGCCGGATGGGCCATGAACCGCGTGTTGCGTTCTTGTCCTATTCCACCTTCGGCAATCCCAGCGGCAAATGGCTCGACAATATTCGCGGCGCGGTGGCGATCCTTGATAAGGAAGACCCCGGCTTCGAATATGAAGGCGAAATCGCCCCCGATGCCGCGCTCAATCCTAAGGTAATGGCGCTCTATCCGTTCAGCCGCCTGTCGGCTCCGGCCAATGTGCTGGTGATGCCCGGTCTGCAATCGGCCAATCTCTCGGCCAAATTGCTCCGCGAGCTGGGCGGCGATGCCACCATCGGCCCGATGCTGATCGGGATGGAGAAACCGGTCCAGATTCTGCCGATGACGGCGATTGCACCCGATGTGCTGACGCTAGCGGTGCTGGCGGCTGCGGGGGTTGTGGGATAATACCACACGGTTGACACAGGCGACACTGTGTCAACCGCGTCAATCCGTGGTTTTACTCTAAAAATCAGATGTTTGCGGCGATGCAGGCAAGTTGACACTTATCCAAATTGCTGCGCGCGTGTGATCCATGATGTGAAAGAGCAAGCGCAAAGATAGCGAGCGGCGATGCTGTAGGAAAATTGCTTTCGAAGGGCGGTTTTTGGGGGGGGAAGCTGCCCTTTACGGACCCTTCACTCGATGTGCTGGTTCGCATTCGTTTTTGCGAGCTTGAGGTCGCGTTGCGTTCGCATGATTGCACTGGCTCACCGCTTCGTCGATCGATTCTTTCGTCATCATGTCAGTATCAACAATTGCCTCAATGAGACATGTACCGTCCGTTGCTATGATTGAAACGGTCTGGCCATCGTAAGCGATTTGTCGCACCTTTCCATATCCATCATGCGCGCCGCGACTTGTTTCAATGTACAGACCAGTAAGTCCGAGGCTGCGATCTTGTTCTCCCTCATCCCCGAACTGGATAAGCGCGTAGACCTCGGGTTGTTCTTCTCCGGGACATCCAGGCTTGTCGCCGAGAGCGAAGACGAATGCCCCATCAATCTCTTGGAAGGAAATGTGCTTGGCAATGAATTTCATTGTATATCCCCACTCACCGCAATTCAATCTAACGGGAATTGCGCCTGTAATTCGGCGATCCTCGGACCGTGCGATTCCCATGGCCTAATCTCGAATGTCTGCCGGATCGCTGCGAGCGCACGAACCTTATCGGCCGAAGGAGGTTCTTCATCGGAATCGTGATCAAGCCATGCAAACGTTTCGTCGGGTTTGTAGAGCAGCTGCTCAGGCTCGAAATAACCGTGCCGAAGGCCTAGTCCAAGGAATTCGCGCAGATCAGCGCCGACGATCAGGTTCTCATCTCCGAAGTTCATCGGGACAGTCATCACCACAGGCCAGAACGTCGTCGCGGTATCTTCAAGTGCGAGGAAACTGAAATGAACGCCATCCCCTCCCGTCGTCGCAAAGGATAGAGAGTTGTGCGGAGCTTGTGAGTAACCGCAATGACGCAACGAGGGCATTGGCAGAAGGCCAATTTCCTCCCGTCCATCATCACCCATGTCTTGCAACAACACATTCAAGCGTTCGAGGTCCGGATGAGTCGCGTTGTCCATCGGAAAGACCTAACTTCAAACGCATGGGCTCGCAACTGACTGCGGAACGTTTGAAAGTGGGTCGAAATCCGCCGCCCCCTCACCGCCGCCGGTACCGGAAATACCAGACCTCATGCTCAAACACGTCGCGCGCTTTGCGTTCGTAGCGGGTTTCGCTCCAGCCGCTCGGGCGGTTTTGCCAGTCGTGCGGTCCATCGGCGAGCCATTCGAATGCGTTTGAGTGCCGCCGCATTACCATCAGAGCGTGGCGCAGATAGATGTCGTGATCGGTGCCGAAGCGGAACTCGCCGCCGGGTTTAAGCTTGGCGGCGAGCATTTCGACCGGCCCGTCATTGATCATCCGCCGCTTGGCGTGGCGTGCCTTAGGCCAGGGGTCGGGGTGGAGGAGATAGGCGAAGCTGAGCGAGCGATCGGGTATGCGCGCGAGCACCTCCAGCGCATCGCCGTGATGCAGGCGGATATTGGGCAGCGTGCGTTCCTTCACATGGCCCAATGCAGCCGCCACGCCGTTGAGGAACGGTTCGGCCCCAATAAAGCCGTGATCGGGCAGCATATCGGCGCGGTCGGCCATATGTTCGCCCGAACCGAAACCGATTTCAAAATGCACCGGGCGGTCACTGCCGAACAATCGTTCGGCCGTCACCGCGCCTTCATCCGGCACCGCAATCTGCGGCAGGAAATCATCGACCAGCCCTTGCTGGAAGGCGCGCAAAGGCTTGCCGATGGAACGGCCATAGAGACGGTTGAGCGTGGTTGGATCGCCGGGTTTGTGCGCTGTCATGGATGGTGCGATAGAGAGAGTTTGTTTGGGTCTCAAGCTTGAGAATTGGTTGGTCAATGCGAAGAGGCTCCAATTCTTTTGGGAACGACGCGGCGATCCAGAGCTAGCGCTCGCCAAATTGGATTGCCGCGCTTCGCTCTCAACGACGAGATAGAGGCCATTCCGACAAGAACCTTGGTCGCGGTAGTCAAAGGGCCAAGCGGCCCGCCCACAACGACGCGATATTTGATCTCGTGAGCGAGGATAGCCAAGCCGGCGGATGTCGGCGCCCGGCGCTTGAGGCTAAGCAAATAAACGAAAGCGCCCGGAGTGTTTCCACCCCGGGCGCCCTCGCTGTAATTAGGAGACTACAAGTCGAAAAAAAGAATTACGCGGCTTCGGCTGCGCTTTCCGGATCGCGGAGAACGTAACCACGGCCCCAAACGGTTTCGATATAATTTTCGCCGTCGCATGCATGGCTGAGCTTCTTGCGCAGCTTGCAGATGAACACGTCGATGATCTTGAGTTCGGGTTCGTCCATTCCGCCATAGAGGTGGTTGAGGAACATTTCCTTGGTCAGCGTAGTGCCTTTGCGCAACGACAGTAGCTCGAGCATGGCATATTCCTTGCCAGTCAGATGGACGCGGGCGCCATCGACTTCGACAGTCTTCGCATCAAGGTTGACCGCCAGCTTGCCGGTGCGGATGATCGATTGGCTGTGGCCTTTCGAACGGCGCACCACGGCATGGATGCGGGCAACCAGTTCTTCGCGGTGGAACGGCTTGGTCACATAATCGTCAGCACCGAAGCCGAAGCTGCGGATCTTGCTGTCCATTTCTGCGATACCCGAAAGGATCAGCACCGGCGTTTGCACCTTGGCAACGCGGAGTTTCTTGAGCACATCATATCCGTGCATGTCGGGCAGATTGAGGTCGAGCAGGATGATGTCGTAATCATACAGCTTGCCCAGATCCAATCCTTCCTCGCCCAGATCGGTCGAGTAAACATTGAACCCTTCTGTCGTGAGCATGAGCTCGATAGCTTTTGCCGTTGTAGGCTCGTCTTCAATCAACAGTACACGCATGGGTGGTCCCCCTTTGCCCCAAATTCATCTGGTAACACTTCGCTAAGACGTGTTGCCTTGGATTAACCACAAAACATCTGAACAAAAAAGGTTAATAAGTCGTAAACTTGGGATTTCTGGCGAGTCGCGTAGGGCGAGCGGGCGTGCAATCTTCCGATTTAGATCGCGTGAAGCCTCGCTTTGCGACCACAAGTGCGAATTTATCCGCCTGCTGCGAGCCGCTTTTGCCGTCGTCTTTGCACGCTGCTGCCGATGCCTACTGCCTCGCGATATTTGGCGACTGTGCGGCGGGCGACATCGAAGCCTTCGCCCTTTAATAGCTCGACCAATTTGTCGTCGGACAGGATTTTCTTCGGTTCCTCTGCGTCGCACAGAGCCTTGATCCGCGCCTTTACGCTTTCTGACGATGCGCCGCCTTCACCATCGGCACCGGCGCCAACGCCGCTCATGAAGAAATATTTGAGTTCGAACGTCCCGCGGTCGCAATTGAGATATTTGTTGCTGGTGACGCGGCTGACAGTGCTTTCATGCATGTCGATCTTTTCCGCCACTTCTCGCAAGGTCAGTGGGCGCAGTTCGGATACGCCGTGCAGGAAGAAGCCTTCCTGTTGTTTGACGATTTCCGCTGCGGTTTTCAGGATCGTCTTCTGCCGCTGGTCGAGCGCCTTGATCAGCCAATTGGCGTCGGCCAGTTTTTCATTGAGCCAGCCGCGTGATTCCTTGTCGGTGCAGCCTTCTTTCAGCTCGATGAAATACCCGCGATTGACCACCAGCCGGGGCAGGGTGGCTTCGTTCAACCGTATGTCCCACCCGTCAGATTTGCCGCGCGAGATCAAAATGTCGGGCACCACCGCGCTTTCGGGTGCGCTGCCATAGGCGAGACCGGGCTTGGGATCATATTGACGCAATTCGCTGAGCATATCGGCGAAATCTTCATCATCGACGTCGCACATGCGTTTTAACCGCGCGAATTCGCCTTTGGCGACCAGATCGAGATTGTCGATCAACCGCGCCATGCACGGATCGTAGCGGTCCGCCTCGCGTGCTTGCAGCGCAAGGCATTCGGCCAAAGTCCGTGCGCCCACGCCGGTCGGATCGAGCGACTGGACCACCTCAAGCGCGCTTTCGGCCAGCCCGGGATGGATATCAAGATCAAGCGCGACGGAGCGCAAATCGGTGCCGAGATATCCGGCCTCATCGAGCAGACCGATCAGATAGCGCGCGACAAATTCTTCATGCGCATTGCGCGATGCCGCACCGACCTGTTCTTCAAGGTAATCGGCGAGCGAGATTGTAGCGCAGCTGCGCTCCTCGATCCCTGGCAGATCTTCGCCCAGCGAACCGCCCGATTGTCCGGCTGCACCCCATTCACCGTCGCCCGTATCGCGGTCGACATCAAGCGCGCCTTTGTCGATGTCGAGCGCTGTGTCATCGCCGCCTTGTGTGTCTGCAGACGGCTCTGACGCCATTTCGCTTGCAAGTTCGGGTGCGTCCTGGCTCTGGATTTCGCCGGCATCGAGCAGCGGATTGGATTCAAGCGCATCGCCGATGAACGCTTCTATTTCGAGGTTGGACAAGGCGAGCAGCTTGATCGCCTGCTGCAATTGCGGCGTCATTACCAGCGATTGCGACTGGCGCAGGTCTAAGCGGGGCCCAAGGGCCATAAATCAATGTCCCGCCGGATGTCTCATCAGAGCGTGAACCCTTCGCCGAGATAGAGCCGCCTGACATTTTCATCGGCCACCAGATCTTGCGGCGTTCCGGCAAACAGCACTTGTCCGCCATAGATGATGCAGGCGCGGTCAACGATTTCGAGCGTTTCGCGAACATTGTGGTCGGTGATCAGCACGCCGATGCCGCGCGTCTTCAAATCTTTTACCAGATCGCGGATGTCATTGATCGACAGCGGATCGATCCCGGCAAACGGCTCATCGAGCAGCATGATTGACGGTTTGGCGGCCAAGGCGCGGGCAATTTCGCAGCGGCGGCGTTCCCCGCCCGACAGCGCCATTGCGGCTGAACTCCGCAGGCGGGTCAGCCCGAATTCCTCGAGCAACCGCTCCAGTTCAGCGGCGCGCGTTTCCTTGTCCGGTTCGACCATTTCGAGCACGCAATTGATGTTTTGCTCGACCGTCATTCCGCGGAAAATGCTCGTTTCCTGCGGCAAATATCCGAGGCCAAGGATCGCTCGGCGGTACATCGGCAGCTTGGTTACATCTTCGCCGTCCATCAGAATTCGGCCTGAATCAGGTTTTACCAGACCCATGATCGAATAGAAGCAGGTCGTCTTGCCAGCGCCGTTGGGCCCAAGCAAACCCAGCACCTCGCCCTTGCCCACAGTCAGCGAGATATCGGTCAGCACCGCGCGTTTGTCATAGCTTTTGGCGATCGAAATGACCTCCAGCCCGCCTTGGGGGATGGGGGCAGAGGCATCAACTGCCGAGTGGGGTTTGGTTTGGTCTAGCAAGCTCATGGCTTCACCATGTAGCACCCCAAGACTCGTTGAAAAGCCCCGTTTGCTCTAATTTGGCAGGATTCCTGCATGGCCAAGGTCGTTACGAACATCTGGGACACTCATCGCCGTCAGCCGTTAGAGTTTGGTTACCGCGCTTGCTTGTCTGCTCCGTATTTGAGATAGGGCGAGTCGAATTGGGGATTTTGTGACTCTGGGGAGAGGCCGCATGAACAAAGTTTTGAACAAGTCCGCACCCATCAGGCGTGCTCGTGATTGGCGAAAGCTGATGAGCGATAATGTTGCTTATGCGCTGATAATCTACACCGCTTTGCATATATTCGCGACGGTAGGCGCGATGAAAGAAACCGGCCTCAAATCGCTTTCCTTGCTGGCTCTGGTCATTCTGGTGGTGGGAATAATTCCGGCTTGTCGATCATTTGAACGCCGTTGGCGCAATCTGAGCGATCAACAGGCCAGCGACCCTGCGCTGGCACCGGCTTTCCGCCGTGATCTTGTGATGCTGTGGCTGCTGGCGATTGGTCTGCCGTTTGTTTTGACCGCGATCTTCAAAACCATCGCGATGATGGGTTAAATCCCAAGCGGGCATTGTCGATAGACGGTTGGGTCACTAGGTCCGGCCTATGACAACAATTGATTCTGTCCGATGATTACCGCCGAACAAGCGCGCGGCCGCTGCGCCCAGCTTATCGAGCTAGCTCTCAAACAGGGTGCTGATGCCGCCGATGCGGTGACTTCCGCCAGTTCATCCGAAAATGTATCGGTGCGGCTGGGTAAGCTCGAAGATGTCGAGCGATCCGAGGGCGAGGAAATCGGGCTTCGCGTTTTCGTCGGTCAGCGATCTGCGACGATCAGCACCAGCGATTTTTCAAAAGCGGCTTTTGCCGAATTGGTCGAACGCGTCGTAGCGATGGCGCGGCTCGCGCCCGAAGACCAATATGCAGGGCTTGCACCAGCAGAATTGCTGGCCCGCGAAACTCGCTCCGATCTCGACCTTTCCGATGATGTCGAACCGACACCCGCCAGCCTGCGCGCGCGCGCTTTGCAGATGGAAGATGCGGCGCGTGCGGTAACAGGCATCTCCAAAAGCGGCGGAGCCAGCGCCGGTTTCAGTCGGTCGGTCGCCGCATTGGTCACCAGCCACGGTTTTTCAGGCGGCTACGAATCAACCTCGCACGCACTCAGCACCAGCCTGATTGCAGGAGAGGGCGACGCGATGCAGCGCGATTATGAATATCGCGCGGCGCATCACCTCGATGATCTGCCCGGACCGGAAGCGGTCGGGTTAATCGCTGCCGAACGGACAATCGCCCGGCTCAGGCCCGGAAAAATGCCTAGTGGATCAATGCCGGTGCTGTTCGATCCGCGAGTCAGCGGTTCACTGATCGGGCATTTGCTCGGGGCGATGAGCGGAATGTCTGCAGCGCGGCGTTCAACCTTCTTGCTCGACCGGATGGAGGACAAGATTTTTCCCGTAAGCATCCGCATTCTGGACGATCCGCATCTTCCGCGTGGACCGCGTTCGCGCCCGTTTGATGGCGAAGGACTGTCCACCGCTCCGCGCGATCTGGTGGCAGATGGAAGAATTACCGGCTGGCTGCAGAACAGCGCTTCAGCGCGCCAGCTCGGGCTTAGTCCGACTGGCCATGCCGCGCGCAGCGGTGCCAGCGCTCCGGGTATTTCGGCTAGCAATGTGCATATCGAGGCGGGACCGCTCAGCCGCGAGGCGATGATTGCCGAAACCGGCGACGGCGTACTGATTACCGAGCTGGTGGGTCAGGGTGTTAGCGGTCTGACCGGCGATTATAGCCGCGGCGCTTCGGGCTTCCGGATACGCAACGGCGCGCTGGCAGAGCCGGTGTCCGATTTTACGATTGCCGGGAACCTTTTGCAGATGTTCGCCGCTTTAACCCCTGCAAGCGATCTTGAAATGTACCGCGCCGTCAACGCGCCGACATTGCGGGTGGAGGGCATGACGATAGCGGGAGAATGACGATGCGAGCAACCTGGACCTGGCTGGTGATTATGCTGTTGTCATGTGCCGGACCCGCGCATGCAATCCTGCCCACAGTTTCCGAAACCGCCCCCTCTCAATCGCCTGCTCAATCTCCCGTTGAACGCAATATCGAAGCCGATGTCGCGCCCGGCTCTGATTCCCGCATTGCCGAACGAATTCGCGGATTTTACGGTGTTATCGATGCGTTTTCTTCGATCACGGTGAAAGTCGAACAAGGGGTTGTGACGCTAGATGGCACTGTTGCAACCCAAGCCGAAATTGACGAGGCGGAGAGCCTCGCGCGGCAGGTTGCAGGGGTGGTCACGGTCCAAAACAATCTGCGGCGCAACGTCTCGATCAAGGAAAACCTGGGCCCCTTCGCCAGCCTTTCGGACAAGTTCAATGAGTTCGTCAGACTGCTGCCGTTGATGGGGGCAGCAGTTCTCGTTGCCGGGGCAATTGGATTGCTGGGCTATCTGATCGCCGGAATGGGGCGCTTCTGGCGCAAAGTCTCCCCCAATATCTTCCTTGCCGAACTGATTGCCAGCGCGATCCGCTTTGTGTTCGTGATTGGCGGCCTGGTGATCGCGCTCGATATGCTCGGGGCGAGCGCTTTGCTGGGTGCGGTTCTGGGCGGCGCAGGCGTGATCGGCATTGCGCTCGGTTTCGCGATGCGGGACACAGTCGAAAATTACGTTGCCTCGCTCATGCTCAGTCTGCGCCAGCCTTTTCGGGCGAATGATCTGGTGTTGATCAACGATATGGAGGGGCGAATTATCCGCCTGACCAGCCGTGCGACAATTATGATGACGCTCGACGGTAACCATCTGCGCATTCCCAACTCCGCGGTGTTCAAGGCCGTGATCCTCAATTACACCACCAATCCACAGCGGCGGTTCGATTTCGAGCTTGGCATTGATGCCGATGATGATCCCAATGCCGCGCGGCATTTAGGGCGCGAAATGCTCAAAACCTTGCCCTTTGTGCTCTACAATCCTGCTCCCGAAGGGCGGGTGACCAAGGTCGGCGATTCCAGCATCGTGATCCAATATCTCGGCTGGATCGACCAGCGCGAGGCCGATTGGTACAAGGCGCGCAGCCGCGCCATTGCTGCGGTGAAGACAGCGCTTGAAGCGGCAGGTTTTGGCTTGCCCGAACCGATTTACCGACTGCGCTTTGACGATCGGACCGCGCCGCTGCCGATTGCGCGGGTCGGCCAAAGCGATGCAGCTTTGCCGGCATCGGAACCTGCCGCGCACAGCGATAGTGCCGCCGAAGATGTGCATGATGTCGCCCCGGAAGACGAGATTTCGCGGATGGTCGATGCCGAACGCGCATTGAAACCGGATGAACACGACCTGCTCGATTCGAACAAACCGGTCGAATAGAGCTTACGCCTTGTTCGCGCGCTCAATGGCTTCGACAACGATTTGACGCGCTTCTTCGGCATCGCCCCATTGTCCGATGCGGACCCATTTTTCGGCTTCGAGATCTTTGTAGTGGGTGAAGAAATGCTCGATCTGCTGGAAGATGATCGACGGCAGGTCCTTGGTTTCCCCGACATCTGAATAATAGGGAAAAGTGGTGTCGACCGGGACGCAGATCAGCTTTTCATCGCCGCCATGTTCGTCTTCCAGATTGAGTACGCCAATCGGGCGGGCGCGCACGACGCAGCCTGCAATGAAGGGCGAGCGCGCGATCACCAGAGCATCCAAGGGATCGCCATCGGGGCTCAGCGTGTGCGGGATAAAGCCGTAATTGGCGGGATAGCGCATCGGAGTGTGCAGGATACGGTCAACGAACAGAGCGCCCGATTCCTTGTCGAATTCATATTTCACCGGTTCGCCGCCCGACGGCACCTCGATAATGACGTTGAGGCTTTCAGGCGGATTGTCGCCAATGCTGATTTTGCTGATATCCATGGCCGCGCCTTTAGCGGGGCGGGCGCGCTGCGCCAAGAAGGAAATGCTGCACTGCGGTAAGATGCAGATATTGCGGGGCTGATTATTGCGAGTGCGGCCACAACCGCCTAAGCGGCCCTCATGAGTAACAAGACACCCCAAGCGATACGCGGCACACAGGATATTTTCGGTCCTGATGCAGAGGCTTTCGCCTTCGTGGTCGAAACATTTGAGCGCGTGCGCAAACTTTACCGGTTTCGCCGTGCAGAAATGCCGGTGTTCGAAAAGACCGAAGTGTTCGCGCGCTCTCTGGGCGAGACCACCGATGTGGTGTCGAAAGAAATGTATTCCTTCGATGATCGCGGCGGGGAATCGCTGACTTTGCGGCCCGAATTTACCGCCGGGATCGCGCGTGCCTACATCACCAACGGCTGGCAGCAGCACGCGCCGCTCAAGCTGGCGACGCATGGTCCGTTGTTCCGTTACGAGCGTCCGCAAAAGGGCCGCTATCGCCAGTTCCACCAGATCGATGCGGAGATTATCGGCGCGGGCGAACCGCAGGCCGATGTCGAATTGCTGGCGATGGCCGATCAGCTGCTCAAGGAGCTTGGCATCGAAGGCGTAACGTTGCATCTTAACACGCTTGGCGACGGGTCCAGCCGTGAAGCATGGCGCGCCGCGCTGATCGACTATTTCATGGCGGTGAAAGACCAGCTCTCCGAAGATTCGCAGGAGCGGCTGGAGAAAAACCCGCTGCGGATTCTCGACAGCAAGGACCGCCGCGACAAGCCGTTTCTGGCAGGTGCGCCCAAGATTGACGATTTCCTGTCAGATGAAGCGCGGGCTTTTTTCGAGGCGGTAACCAGCGGGCTGGATGCGGCGGGCGTCAAATGGGTCCGCGCGGAAAGCCTTGTGCGCGGGCTCGACTATTACCGCCACACCGCGTTCGAATTCATTCCCGATGCAGGCAGCGCAGCGGCGGCGGCACTCGGCGCGCAAAGCACTGTGCTGGGCGGCGGACGTTATGACGGCCTGATGGAAAG
>JBATLU010000186.1:0-4876 GCA_049289475.1 Pontixanthobacter sp.
CTCCAGGAGTGCTGGCCCGCATGACTGCATTATCCGCCTGGGAGGAAGCGGTTTCCTGCGACCCGCCGGGCATTATTTCATCGTCCTTGGAACCGGATTGGCGAGCCACTCATGCCCCTTGAGCATGCCGTTCCAATATATCCACGGCAACGCTTCGGACTTTAGCAACCACGAAAGTCTGCGGGCCTTGGTTCCGTCAATGATCCATTTGGGGAAGCTCGGTAGTAATTTGCCGCCATAGCCGAATTCGGCAAGCACGATCTTGCCGCGCTCCACAGTGAGCGGGCAGGAGCCGTAACCATCATAATCAGAGACGGTTGGCTTTCCGGCGAGAACTGCAAGAGCGTTAACCGCAACAATCGGTGCCTGTTTGCGCGCCGCCGCCATTGTTTTGGCGTTGGGCATTGATCCGGCATCGCCCAGTCCGAAGACGTTGGGATATTTATTGTGCTGCATGGTGAATTGATCGACATCGACAAAGCCGCTTTCACCCGCGAGCGGGCTATTGCGGATAAAATCGGGCGCGGTTTGCGGCGGCACGACATGGAGCATGTCAAATTCGCGGGTCACTTCGCCATCGGCGGTTTTGAAGGTCGCCATTTTCGCGGGGCCATCGACCGCGACCAAGGTCGAGCCGAGCTTCAAATTGATGCCGTAACGCTCGACATATTCCATCAGCGCAGGAACGTAGGCCTCCACCCCGAACAACACGCCGCCGGCATTGTGGAATTCAACCTCTGTTTGACCGAGCGTGCCTGCATCTTCCCACGCATTGCACGACAGATACATCGCCTTTTGCGGTGCGCCTGCGCATTTGATCGGCATCGGCGGCTGAGAGAACAGCGCGCGTCCACCCTTGAGATTGCTCACCAATTCCCAAGTGTAAGGCGCGAGATCAAAGCGGTAATTGGAGGTTACGCCGTTTCTGCCGAGCGTCTCAGTGACCCCGTCAATCTGGCTCCAATCGAGCTTGATCCCGGGTGCGACCACCAGCAATTCATATTCAATCCGATCACCGTTTTCGAGAATGACAATGTTGTTGTCCGGCTCAAAGGATTTGGCGGAAGTCTTTAGCCATCTGGCCTGTTTGTGCATTACGCTGGCGGTGCTATGGCGGGTGGTCGCGGCATCGAACACGCCGCCGCCGACCATGGTCCAGCCGGGTTGGTAATAATGGTCCTCGCTGGGTTCGATTATTGCAAGATCAAGGTTGGGCTGGCGCTTGAGCAGAGAAGCCGCTGTCGCGATTCCGGCCGATCCGCCGCCAACTATCACAATGGTGTGGCGAACTGCCGGTGCATGACTGGATACGTCCGAGGAGTCGCTGGAAAGGCTGTCTGCGAGGGCGGATAGATCGTAGCCTGCTGCCTTTGCCTGTTCGAGCCTGATGGAAGCCTTCAGACCATCGGGGTTGGCCAAGGTATCAAGTGTGATGGAGCGCGTTCCGGTGCGGCAATAGGCCAGCACTTTGGCCGCGGGGGTCTGCCGCAATGCGCGGAATTTGGCCACCACTTGGTCTGGAAATTCACCGCCGCTGACCGGCAAATGATGGAAAGCAATGCCTGCCGCTTCGGCTGCAGTGCGAATGTTGTTGGCTGCTGGCTGACCGCCTTCTTCGCTGTCGGGCCGGTTGCAGATGATTGCGGTGAAGCCTGCATCGGCAAGGGCTGCGACGTCGTCAGGCCCGATCTGCGGCGAGACCGCAAACCGGTCTGATACTGTTCGGATTTCCATGATAGTGTCTATCTTTCAACAAGGCGGTGCGCGGCCATCCCCGCGAGCATCGCGAAAACAAAAACGGCAGCAGGCATGAAATTGGTTGCGAGCGAGGCGATCGCCGGGCCGGGGCAAAGTCCGGCAATACCCCAGCCGATCCCGAACATCGCCGCGCCGCCAATCAGTTTGGCGTCAATCAGCTTGGTGCCGGGAAGCGAAAATTCATCGCACACCATCGGCGTATGCATCCGTTTCTGGATCAACCAAGCTGCCGCCATCACCAGCATTGCGCCGCCCATGACAAACGCCAATGTCGGATCCCATGCGCCGAATATGTCGAGAAATCCGCGAACTCTCAGCGGGTCCATCATTCCCGACAGGGCGAGGCCGAGGCCAAAGATTGTGCCGGAAACGAGGGCGATCAGACTGCGCTTCATGACCAGCCTCCAAAAACGGCGTTGATGATGGCAACTGTCGCCATGCCGCTGGCGATGAATGTTACTGTGGCGATAATCGAGCGCGGGCTCAGCCGCGACATACCGCAAACCCCGTGTCCGCTGGTGCAGCCGCTACCCATGCGGGTGCCGAAGCCGACAATTAGTCCGCCCGCAATCAGCCAGATATTGGATGGCGCGAAGGTCGCCTGCACTGGCCCTGAAATCTGGGTGAAGATTGCCGCGCCAAGGACCAGACCGGCAGTGAACAACGCCGCCATCGGCCACGGTGTGCCGCTGCGCGCAATGCCGGTGGCGCGTGCCACCATCCCGCTGACCCCGGCAATCCTGCCAGCGCCGAGCAACATGATTGCCGCCGCCAGTCCGATCAACAGGCCGCCAACTAAACCTTCAAGCGGGGCAGCATCGGGAAATCCGGGCAAAATCATATCGCATTCACTGGAATACGGATGTAGCTGACGCCATTATCATCGGGATCGGGCAGACGGCCGCCGCGGATATTGACCTGCACCGACGGCATGATCAAATCGGGCACCGCCAGCGTCCTGTCGCGGGTAGTCCGCATGGCGACGAATTCGTCTTCGCTCACGCCGTCTTTGACATGGACATTCTCGTCACGCTGCTGGCCGACGGTGGTTTCCCACGCATAATCATCGCGGCCCGGGGCCTTGTAATCATGGCATAGGAACAGCCGCGTTTCGCGTGGAAGCGAGAGCAGGCGCTTGATCGATTGAAACAGTTGGCGCGCATCGCCGCCGGGAAAATCAGCCCGCGCGGTGCCAAAATCGGGCATGAAAATCGTATCGCCGACAAAGGCCGCATCGCCAATCAGGAAGGCCATATCCGCTGGCGTGTGGCCGGGTACATGCAAAGCAATACCTTCAATCGCGCCCAGTGCGAAGCGATCACCATCGTCGAACAGATGGTCGAATTGCGAGCCATCGCGCTCGAATTCGCTGCCTGCATTGAACAGTTTGCCGAACACATCCTGGACACGGGTAATCTCGCGTCCAATCGCGAGTTTGCCGCCCAGCTTTTCCTGCAAATAGGGTGCCGCAGACAGATGATCGGCATGGGCATGCGTCTCTATCAACCACATTACTTTCAAATTCTTCGAAGTAATATATTCGATGATTCGCGTTGCTGAACCGTAGGATGTGCGCCCCGATGCCGCTTCGTAATCGAGCACCGAGTCGATGATCGCGGCCTCCAGACTGACCGGATCATGGACGACGTAACTAATTGTATTTGTTTTTTCATCAAAGAATCCAGCGATGCTGGGACGCTTTGTTTGATCCGCGCGCGCTGCCTCGATTTGCAATGCAGCAGCTTCGATCAACGGGTCGTGTGAACCGGTGGGCATCGACAATCTCCATTTAATTACATAAATTGTGTATATGACTTGATTTCGTTTTGTCAAGCTTGTATGCAGCGCAGATGGACACAGAGACGCCCGATATCGCTCCGCTGCGCATTTGCGACAGCGCTCCTGATTTTTCCGCGCGCAGCACAGCGGGTGATTTTATCCTGTCTGATTTTCGCGGGAAATGGTTGATACTGTTCTCGCACCCGGCTGATTTCACCCCCGTCTGTACATCCGAATTCGTTGCGCTGGCGCAGGCGGAAGACCGGTTTGCAGAGCATGATTGCGCGTTGGCGGGTTTGTCAGTCGACAGCCTCTATTCGCATTTTGCATGGATCCGCGCGATCCGCGACCGCTTCGGGGTGGAGGTGACTTTTCCGATTATCGAGGATCCGACCATGGCGATCGGCCGCGCTTACGGGATGATTTCGTCCGATGATGGTGATAGCGCGACCATCCGCAGCACCTATTTCATCGACCCCGCGGGCATCATTCGCGCGATCACCACCTATCCCGCCAATGTCGGGCGTTCGGTCGATGAAATGCTGCGTGTGCTTCAAGCCTTGATTGCTGCTGACCGGGACGATGCCTTGGCACCGGCAAACTGGCATCCGGGCGATCCGCTGCTGTGCGCGCCCGATCCGGTATTGTCCGATATATTCTCAGGTGCGGAGCCGTCCGGCTGGTTCTATAAGGAAAAGGCACCGCAATGAACGATGTGCTAATTACGGGACTGAAAGCCATCGGGCATCCCTTGCGCCTTTCGATTCTTCAATGTTTGCGCGGCGGAGAACGGAATGTGAGCGAGATTGAAGTGGTCACCAAGATCACCCAACCGGCGCTGTCGCAGCAACTGGCATTCCTGCGCAGTGCAGGCCTGGTTTCTACCCGCAGGCAGGCCAAACTGGTTTTCTACGCCACGAACGAGAAAATTTTGGCATCGGTTGTCGATGGCACCAGCGCGCTCCTTGCTGGTGAAACTTCAACGCCCAAGGCTGCGGAAAAATCACGCACAAACCTCTCGACCGGCGCTGCGCGTTTCGCAAAAATCACCTAAGTTTGGCGAGGCATTAGAGAGCCGGCAGCGCTTGACCAGATCGAATGGCGATAATAGTGCGCAGGGCAACGCGGGTGTAGCTCAATGGTAGAGCTTTTGCTTCCCAAGCAAGTGACGAGGGTTCGATTCCCTTCACCCGCTCCAGCGTCGCCTTCCCAAAACATCCCGGAAACGCTATAAAACCCTTGGAAATCCGAGGGTTTTTCGCGGTCTGGCGTCCTGCATTTGCTCGGCTAGTCCCGCCAAATCTCCCGAAATTGGGGGCCTTTTTGGGGGCCTCACAGG
>JBATLU010000187.1:0-4297 GCA_049289475.1 Pontixanthobacter sp.
GCCCTGCGCATTGTCGTTGAGCAAAGTCAGCCACGACATCAGCCGCATTCCAACAGCGCCCTTGGCACCGTGTTCATCGAGAGTTGCAACATAATGCGCCTCCCAGTCAAAGCCCCATGCGAGGTAAGTCAAGGTAATCTGATAGGTTCCGCCGCTCGCATCGCGCGTGTCGATGCTGAACACCGGTTTAGCAGATAAACCCGCTGGTATCCGGTCGTATGACAGCCCTTCGGGAAGACCCGAACACCGAACCGCTTCGTATCCTTCGGACGTCTGGAGCACCAAACCGCCATCGGCGCGGGTGCGGACGATTGCCTGTTCGCTTTGCGCGGCGCCGGTAGCAGGATTGGTCCGGGTGATCCGCACGCGATTGCCGAGCGTTCCGTCGAGCAAAGCAGCAGGGGATAGCAAATCGGCGTTGCGGTTTTTCTCGATTGTTCCGCCGGGAAGACCGGTAACAATCGCGCTGACCGCGACCATCCCCTCGGCCACGCCTTCAAACCGGATGGTCGATTCGCCTGCTGGTAAGGTGACTGTGCGAACTTCGCTGATCATCGCAAAACCCTGCGGCCAATCGCGCTCCATCGCCTCGCCCACACTGCGATCGGGGGCGCGATAGATCGTTACCGACATGTCCTGCGGCGCAGATGCCTGCACCGCCTCACGCGCAGCAGCGGGCGCGCTTATCAGCGACAGCGGGGTGAGCAGGAACAGGAGGCGGCGCAGCATTGCTGCCTCAGTAACGCGTTGCGAAAATGACGCGGAACTCGCGCTTTCCATTGGCCGGGACCGGCACGGACCACTTCCGTTGGTCGCTATTCAATTGCTCGCCTGGAACATCTTCGCTCACCACGCGGAAGTCACGGCTCCACCAGCCGCGATCAAGCCCTGCCTGCACCAGATCGACATTGACCGGCTGCGACTTGGCGTTCGTCATCGTATAACGCATCGTGGTTTGCCAATAGGTTACCGGCCGTTCTTCCTCGACCCGGCTAACCTCCTGACCATCCTTGAGCACCAGATAGCGCGCAGTTTTTTCCCATTGCGACGCAGAAATCACTTCGCGCTTTTCAACCTCTGCCTGAACATAGATATCAAACGCATCACCGGTGCGGAGCGACATTTCGCTGCCCATTGGCGTGTGGCCGATGGTGTTCTCACCGATAAATTGCGGCGTACCCTGCATGTCGCGCTGGTAAAAACGGATTGTTCCTGCGGGAAGCGCGTCGCCCAACCCGCCATTGGCCGAAGATGTGAAAGCGATCTCGCTCGATACATTGACTGGATTGCTATCGTTGCTCAGCCAACCAACCATGCGGCGATAGACTTTATCCGCTTTTACCCCCTGTACGTCGAGGAAACTCACCTGCTTTGTTTGCGCGTTGGCAATCGTGGTGCGCGCATCGATAGGGTAGAGATAAAAATCACCGACGGATTCGCGATTGGCCGATTCCGTTCCGGCGCGAACAAGGCTGCGATTGTTGTTGCGGTTATATCCGCCGCTTGGGTTGCCCGCGATCAAGAGTGTTTGCGCATTGTGAAATGTCGTGCCGGTGGTGTTGGTCAGAGTGACCCAGCCCTGCATATCAATGCTGGCGGTGTTTTCGTCATACAGCGCGACATAATCGGCAGTCCAGCCAAGGCCGGGGGTGAGATAGCGGATCGAAGCGGGCCGCTTGCCCGCGCGGCTGCTCTGGACATTAACCGAAAGCGTTGGCCGGGCGCGGAGATTGGGTGGAACACGGTCAAACACTGCGCGAACCGGCAAACCATCATCGCGCAAAACCTCTATCCGGCTGCCGATCTGCACCACCACACCGCCCGCGGTCGAGAGAATTTTCGCCCTTTCGCGGGTCTCAATGCCGGTCGCCGGATTGGTCCGCACCAGAGTAATCGTCTGGCCAATCGCCTTTTCCATCAGCGCGCTGGGCGTGAGCAGGTCAAAATCGAAATTCTGCTCGATAATGGCGGTATCATTCGCAGCAAAGCTGAGCGTTTCCGGACGGATTTGCGCCGAAACATCGGGAAACTCGATCCGGCTGCGTCCGGCAGCTATATCCAGCTGGCGCACATCCTGAACCAGCGACTGCCCGTTTTGATAGATGGTGACCGCAACATCGCCTTGTGCGGTTTCGTCAGGATCGGGGAGTGATTGGGCAGCAGCAGCCGCTGAGAGCATTAAACCTGCGGCAAACATCGGGTAGAATCTGGCCATTTCGCGTCTCCCTGATGCTGCCGACCGCAACATCTCAGCACATTATGTGTCACCAAACCTCGGTGCTTTTCATACTCCTAACGCCGAAAAATATCTTCCACAACGAAAGACCGCCTTGATTGGAAGCGCGTTCAAGAACCATCCTAAACAATCATGCCCGAATTCGGGAATTCCCCAACACCGACCCGACCTTTTCACCGATCTGCTGGACGCTGAATGGCTTTGGTATGAAATGCATATCGGCGATGTCGATTTCTTTGCGGAGTTGCTCCTCCGCATAGCCCGACATGAATATCACCGGCATCGTGGGATGTGCTTTGCGCAGCGCCTTGACCATGGTCGGGCCGTCCATTCCCGGCATGACCACATCGGTCAGCACCACATCGAACGGACCGGCATTGGCTATCGCGGCCAGACCTTCCTCACCGTCGCTCGCGGCGGTCACAGTATACCCCGCCCGTGTCAGAGCCCGCTCTGCAACCGCGCGAACCATATCCTCATCTTCGACCAGCAAAACTGCCCCGCCCGCAGACCATTCGCTTGCCGCAATTGCCGCTTCAGGCTGAGCCTTGGCGGGAATCTCGCCCTTATAGACCGGCAGATAAATGGTGAAGCGCGCGCCCTCGGGCCGATTCCCTGTGCCCATCACATTCTCGGCGAAGATAAAGCCGCCGGTCTGTTTGACGATACCATAAACGGTCGAGAGGCCCAGACCTGTGCCCTTACCTTGTTCCTTGGTGGTAAAAAACGGCTCGAAAATCTTGCCCAGCAGTTCGCTTGGGATTCCGCCGCCGGTGTCTTGCACGATCAGCACCGTGTAATCAGCCGCAGGGATGATCTCGGAATCCATATTGCGAATATCTTTGGATGCAACTCGGCGGGTGGTCATCGTCACCTGCCCGCTGCCGTCACCGCGCGACTGGATCGCATCGCGGGCATTAACCGCCAGATTTATGATCACCTGCTCCAATTGTTGCGGGTCGGCACGCACCGGGCCGAGGTCGCGGTCATGACGGACCTTAAAAGTGACCTTCTCGCCCATTAGCCGTTTGAGCAGCTGGTTCACCTCGCTCACCACATCGGGCAATTGCAGAATTTCCGGACGCAATGTCTGCTGCCGACTAAAGGCGAGCAATTGCCGTGTCAGGCTGGCGGCGCGGTTAGAATTGGCGCGAATTTGCTGGATATCATCGTAATCGCTGTCGCCAGGCGTGTGGCGCAGCAGCATCAAGTCGCAATATCCGATGATCGCGGTCAGGACATTGTTGAAATCATGCGCCACGCCGCCAGCCAATTGGCCAACTGCCTGCATTTTTGTCGCCTGCGCAACCTGCCGCTTGAGCTTGGTTTCTTCGGTTGAATCGGTCAGGCTGAGCAGGACCGATGCCTCTCCCAGCCCGCGCACACCGGCGAGGCCAAGCGATACCGGATCATCGGCCTGGCTGCGCAACCGCACTGCCATATCGCCTGTGCTGGCAGTGCCTTTGCCATAGCGCCTGACCGCGTCGGCAAGCGCGCCCTTATCATCCTTGACCACCAGATCAGAGGGGTATTGCGGCAGGCCTTGCCCTTCGCGGTCAACCGCGCGCAAGAAGGCCTGATTGCCGAACAGAAAGCGTCCGTCACGATCGGTCATGGCAAGGCCAAGCGGGAGCGCGCCAAGCAGCGCTTCCAATTGCGGTGTCGCCGCCGCACCTGCATTCTCGGCGCCGCCGCCAAGACCGGTGCCGCTTTCTAGCAGCAACATCAGCGAAGATGCCTCATCCGCTGCAGCAGGCCGCGAATTTTCCGGATCGCTGAGCGAAACCTGCACCAGATGCAGCGAAGGTCCCTTGCGGCCTTCGCGGGCAAAATAAATCCGTTCTCGGTCGTCGCTTCGCAATTGGCTGACGAACTCCTGCCCCGCGAGCGTGGCCGCAGGATCGCCAGAGGCACGGCCGGCAAACCCACGGCTGGCCGCGCGGATCATCCCGTCCTTTGCAACCACCGCAGATTCGATGCCCGCGCGCGAAAGCAATTGGCCGAGTTGCCCGGCAACCATGCCCGAAACGCTTTGTGTGACATCAGCGCTCGCCGCATCGG
>JBATLU010000188.1:0-3408 GCA_049289475.1 Pontixanthobacter sp.
CACCCGCTGCCCGCCGCAGTCAATATCCGCACGCACTGCATCGCGGGGTTCGACCATCGGCAGATCGAGCGGCTCGGCGCTCAATATTTTGAATTCGCGGCGAACGAGCAAGGCGTTGCCGTGCCAGCCCATACTGCGCGGCCGCCTGGAGAGCGGCACCACTTGCCAATGCGTGTCATCGAGCGCGGCGCGCGACAACACACTGGCGCGGTCGCCAATCCGCAGATCGGCTTCTTGCAATGCGATGATATCGGCATCGATCTCGCGCAAAACAGATATGATCCGGTCCGGGTCACGGCGCCGGTCGGTGCCTACGGCTTTGTGGATATTATAGCTGGCGAACGTAAGCTTCACGAAGCAATCAGCCCTGTCGTTCGCCAGCTATAAACCGGTCGGTTGGCCGCGCCGGTAGGCCGTCTATACTGCTGAGCCTGATCGCATGTTTCGCCGCCCATTCATCGGGGTTCGACTGCGCATGGGCCTTGATCAAAGTCGGTCGTTCGCGCTGCATCTCCATTTGCGGAACGCCCCAGCCGCAGCTGGTCTGCACACTCTTGACCGAAATATCGAATATCTGCCGCGTGCCGGGCAGCAAGGTAAAGTGGGACGCAAGATCTCCCCATTCGGCATCTTGCGGCAGCACCGGTCTTCCCCGACCATAGATGCGCAAAATCAGCGCAGGCTGCTGGAAATTACAGAACATGATCGTGATCCGCCCGTCAGCAAGCAGATGCGCGTTGGTTTCATTCCCTGAACCGCCGAGATCGAGATAGGCAACACGGTCGGGGGCAAGCACACGAAACGCATCATAGCCTTTGGGGCTGAGATTGATCCGTGCTTCTTCCGCAGCTGTCGCCACGAAAAACACCGGCTGCTGGGTGATCATCGCAATGTGATCGGGTGAAAGTGTGTCGGAAAATTCTGCCATGCTGCAATGCTACGCATCGCAGAGGCAATTGTCACCGTTCCTTCGTTGCCGAAAAATTCAGCTCGGGGTGTTTTTCCTGCTGATAGCTGACATCCCACGGGCTTTTGGCCATGAACACCGTATCGCCGTCGCGGTCCTTGGCCAGCGTAGCACGATTGAAATCCTCGAATTGCTTGACCGCCTCGTCGCTGCCCTTGATCCAACGTGCTGTGGCAAAGGGAGAGGCTTCGAGCGCCGCCTCCACTTTGTATTCCGCCGAGAGACGCGAAATGAGCACTTCCAGCTGCAATTGCCCCACCACGCCAACAATCCACTGCGCGCCCAACTCAGGATAGAACACCTGGATCACACCCTCTTCAGAAAGGTCATCGAGCGCCTTGCGCAACTGTTTGGTCTTGGTCGGGTCTTTGAGTTGCACCCTGCGGAGAATTTCCGGTGCAAAATTGGGCAGGCCGGTAAAACGGATCGAGTTTGTCTCGCTCAGCGTATCACCCACCCGCAAGGTGCCATGGTTGGGAATACCGATAATGTCACCCGCCTCGGCAGTGTCGGCCAGCTCGCGGTCCTGCGCAAAGAACAGGATCGGCGAATGGATTGCAATCGGTTTGCCAAGACCAGAGGGGGTCAATTTCATCCCGCGCTTAAACGTGCCCGATACCTGCCGCATAAACGCGATCCGGTCACGGTGGTTGGGATCCATATTGGCCTGCACTTTAAAGATGAAGCCGGTTACCTCGTCGCGGTCGGGAGAAATCTGCTCGTCGCCTGCGGGCTGCGGGCGGGGCGGCGGGGCGAGTTTGGCAATCGCATCGATCAATTCCACCACACCGAAGTTCTTGAGCGCCGATCCAAAATAGACCGGCGTCAGATCGCCGTTGCGGTATGCCTCCAGATCGAATTCGGGATAACCGATTTGCGCCAGCTCCGCATTCTCGGCGAATTGTTCGGGCACGGCCGCACCTTGATCGCGCTTGCCGAGAAATTCCTTCGATGGTCCTTCGGGGCGTGCAATCGCGCCGGTCGCGAAATCGAGAATGCCCTCGAACTCACCGCCCATCCCGATCGGAAACATTTGCGGGCTGACATCGAGCGCGAGCATATCGGCAATCTCGTCGAGCAATTCGAACACCGGTCGGCCTTCGCGGTCGACCTTGTTGACGAAAGTGATGATCGGCACGCTGCGCAGGCGGCAGACCTCGAACAGCTTGCGTGTCTGCGGCTCGATACCCTTCGCCGCATCGATCACCATGATCGCTGAGTCGACCGCGGTCAGTGTGCGGTAAGTGTCTTCGGAGAAATCCTCGTGCCCCGGCGTGTCAAGCAGGTTGAAAGTGATCCCTTCCCGCTCAAAGGTCATCACGCTGGAGGTGACCGAAATCCCGCGTTGCTGCTCGATCTTCATCCAGTCCGAGCGCGCACGCCGCGCTTGCCCGCGCGCCTTGACCTCACCCGCGAGATGGATTGCGCCGCCTTGCAGCAACAGCTTCTCGGTCAGCGTGGTTTTACCCGCATCGGGATGCGAGATAATCGCGAAGGTACGGCGGTTGGATGTTGCAGTCGTAGTCATGGCCGCGCCTCTAGGGCAGTGGCCGCTATTGGGAAAGCCCCGACTGGGAACTGCGAATCTTGCTCCAGCAGCGCGCAACCGATTCCATCGTCATTTCGGCATCTTTCGGTGTCGTTGCAATGGAGCTAACCGAAACCCGCATCACCCATTGTCCGCGCCACTGCGATGCGCCGATATAGGCAATCGCATCATCCTGCACGGCCTTGACCACGGCCAGGGTCAGATCATCATCATCACCGAAACGGAGCATGAACTGGTTGAGCGAAACCGGCGCGACCAGATCGACGCCTGCCACTTTGGCCAAACCGTCGCTCATCAAACTTGCGATCTGGCAGCAGGTTTCGACCATATCGGCCACGCCGCTGCGTCCCAGTTGACGGATCATCGCCCAGGTTGAAAAACCGCGCGCCCGGCGCGAAAGTTCGGGCACATAGGATGACGGGTCGCGCTCATCGGCGTTGGCCGGGGGTAGGTAACTGGCCGAAACCGCCATCGCGCGGCGGTGTGCCTCTGCATCGCGGACAATCGCAAAACCCGAATCATACGGCGTCTGGAGCCATTTGTGACCGTCGGTTGCCCAGCTGTCCGCCTGCTCCACACCGCGGGTCAGATGCGCACGATCCGGAGCAGCCTGCGCCCACAGGCCGAATGCACCATCGACATGCAGCCAGCCGCCCGCTGCCTTCACCATTGGCGCAATGGCATCGAAGGGATCGCAGGCACCCGTGTTGATCTGGCCCGCCTGCGCAATCACCAGTGGCGGCGCATCACACCCTGCAAGCGCCGCCGCCAGCGCATCGGGCAGCATCCGGCCCAATTCGTCGCAGGCGACAATGGTCACGCGGCGCGAACCCAGGCCGAGCAATTTGAGCGCCACAAAAACAGTCGCATGTGCCTCTTCCCCGATCAGCAC
>JBATLU010000189.1:0-7408 GCA_049289475.1 Pontixanthobacter sp.
ACATCATCCATGGCTCAAATCCTTGCGTGAACGGACGATCTGATAGCCACCGCGCCACAGATACCGGACCGGTGCCGAGAAGATGTGAACCAGGCGGGTAAAGGGCAGCAGCAGAAAGATCAGCATGCCGAGAACGAGGTGTGCCTGATAGGGCCAGTCAAGGCCTGCCACGTAGCGGCCAACTCCCGGTTCAAAAGTGAATATTCCCTGCGCCCATGCCGACAGGCGCAACATCACTTCAGCATCGCTGTGCGCGAGCGAGAAGGGCACGGTTGCCAGCCCCAATAATAGCTGCACAAACAGGATCGCCAATATGGCGTTATCCGCAAATGGCGACTGGCGGCGGATGCGCGGATCGAAGAACCGGCGATGCATCAGTAGCACCAGCCCGACAAAGCAAATCAAACCCGCAATCGATCCTGCCACAATGGCAACCATTTGCTTCGCTTCTGCCGTAATCACCAGACTGTAGATGCTGTGCGGGGTGAGCAGACCGACAAAATGGCCCATGAAAAGGAACAAGATGCCGATGTGGAACAGGACGGAGCCCCACATCAATTGCTTGCGCCGAAGCAACTGGCTTGATCCGCTGCGCCAGGTGTACGGCTCCCTTTCATAGCGGAAAATGCTGCCAATAATCATCACGGCCAGGGCGATGTAAGGGAGCGCGCCGAACAGGAAAGTGTTGATCCACAGATCGATGGGGATCGTGGCAAGGGCTTCATGCCCTGCTTCACTGGGTAGAGGTGCGTCAATCATGATCAGGCTCCTTTCTCGCCCCGCATCGCGGCAAGCTGGCTTGCAGCGATAGGGCACCCGGCGTTGGGGTCCGGGGCAGCTTCGGCTCCGAAACGGATCTCCTCCTCTTCCCATTGGGCATCAAGTTCTTCGAGATCCCGCGGGTCATCGGCTGGAGGGATGGCGTTCTTGGCCTCTTCGTCCATCTCGACCCCCGCGATGGCGCAGAGCAATTCAAACACCGGCGCATAATCGGATTCTCGCTCGGCCAGACGGGCCGCAATCGCCACCATCACCACGCCCGGTTCGGCCAGAGCCTCGCGCGCCGCCTGCTCTGGCAGAGTGGAGCAATAATCGAGGAAAAGCGGGAGATAATCGGGCAGCTCGTTGCTGCTGGGTTCCAGCCCGGCAGCAAGATAGCGCTCGCGCAGATCGACCATTGCCTGCCCCCGGTCGCGGCTTTCGCCGTGGACGTGCTCGAAGAGGTGGAGGCTGTGCGCCCGGCCCCGGTCGAACAGCTCGACATAGGTTTCCTGAGCGTCGTAAATGTCGCTGGTGGCGAGACGCTTGAGCAAGGGAGAAAGCGCAGCGACGTCAGCAGTGGGAAGCGCTTTGTCGCCCTCCAGCCGCTGGCGGATTTCGCCCGCGACCGATTGCAAGTCCTTGGTCGGATATTGCAGCAGCAATGATATCAGGTGAAGCGATTGCATCAGAACACCTCCGATGGAGTCTGGAGTTTCTTGCGAGAGTGGGTGTCGAACAGATTGGCTTTGGTCGATCCGCCCGAACAGCCATTGCCGAAGGAGAAGCCGCAGGAACCGCGTTCTTCGAACATGTCTTCGGCATCCTCGCGGTGGCCGGTGGGGATGACGAAACGATCTTCGTAATCCGCCAGCGCCATGACCTTGTACATTTCCTCGATCTGCGCGCCAGTGAGGCCGACATCGGCGGCGATGGTTTCGTTCTGCACGCCCTCGATCGATTTTGAGCGCATGTAGCCGCGCATGGCGAGCATGCGTTCAAGGCAGACAGCAATCGGCTCCTCGTCCCCCGCAGTCAGCAGGTTGGCGAGGTATTTGAGCGGAATGCGAAGCGAGCGGATATCGGGCATGTTGTTGTTGACCGAAATCTGCCCGGCATTCGCTGCTGCGCTGATCGGGGAAAGCGGCGGCACGTACCACACCATCGGAAGGGTCCGATATTCCGGGTGAAGCGGGAAGGCGACCTTCCATTCCATCGCCATCTTCCACACCGGCGAATGCCGCGCGGCCTCCAGCCAATTTTCCGGCACGCCGTCTTTCCGCGCCTGTTCGATCACTTCGGGATCATTGGGATCAAGGAAGATATCGAGCTGCGCCTGATACAGATCCTCGACATTCTCGGCACTGGCGGCTTCCTCGATGCGGTCGGCATCGTAAAGCATCACGCCCAGATAGCGGATACGGCCAACGCAGGTTTCACTGCACACCGTCGGCTGCCCGGCTTCGATACGCGGATAGCAAAAAATGCACTTTTCCGATTTGCCGGTTTTCCAGTTGTAATAGATCTTCTTGTAGGGGCAGCCCGAGACGCACATGCGCCAGCCTCGGCAGGCTTCCTGATCGATCAGGACGATGCCGTCCTCCTCGCGCTTGTAGATCGCGCCAGAGGGGCACGCGGCCACGCAGGTCGGGTTGAGGCAGTGTTCGCACAGCCGCGGGAGATACATCATGAAGGTGTTTTCGAACTGGCCGTAGATCTCCTTCTGGACCCCTTCGAAATTGTAATCCTCCGAACGTTTGGAGAATTCACCGCCAAGAATTTCTTCCCAGTTCGGACCCCATTCGATCTTCTCCATCCGCTTGCCGCTGATCAGGCTGCGGGCGCGCGCGGTGGGAAAGGCCTTGCTTTCACCCGCCTTCTGCAAATGGTCGTAATCAAAGGTGAAGGGTTCGTAGTAGTCGTCGATTTCAGGCAGGTCGGGATTGGCGAAGATTTTCGCCAGAAGCCGCCATTTGCCGCCCATCTTGGGCCGGATCGAACCACCCGGAGTACGCTCCCAGCCGCCATTCCAGCGTTTTTGGTTCTCCCAGTCCTTAGGATAGCCGATGCCGGGCTTGGTCTCGACATTGTTGAACCAAGCGTATTCCATGCCTTCACGGCTGGTCCACACGTTCTTGCACGTCACCGAGCAAGTGTGGCAGCCGATGCATTTGTCGAGGTTCAGAACCTTACCGATTTGTGCGCGGATTTTCATGCTACGGTCTCCCCTTCAGGCAGGGCTTCTTCGAGCCAATCGACCTTCGATAGTTTGCGGACGATGACATATTCGTCGCGGTTTGAACCAACGGTTCCGTAATAGTTGAACCCGTAGGCGAGCTGGACATAGCCGCCGATCATATGCGTGGGTTTGAGCACCGCACGGGTCACCGAGTTGTGAATGCCGCCGCGCTGCCCGGTCAGCGGAGAGCCTGGCATATTGGTCAGCTTTTCCTGCGCATGATACATGAACAGCGTGCCTTCCTTCATGCGCTGCGAGACGACTACGCGGGCCACCAGCGCTCCGTTGGAATTGAAGGTCTCGACCCAGTCGTTGTCGACCAGCCCGGCCTTTGCCGCGTCCACCTCACTCATCCAAACAATCGGCCCGCCGCGCGACAGCGTCAGCATCAACAGATTGTCGGTATAGGTCGAGTGGATGCCCCATTTCTGGTGCGGTGTGATGAAGTTCAGGATCACGTGCGGCGCGTCCTTTGCCTCATCGAGCATTGGTTTCACCGCCTTGGTATCAATCGGCGGGCGATAGACACAGAAGCCTTCGCCAAAGGCGCGCATCCACTTGTGATCCTGGTAGAGCTGCTGACGGCCGGTCAGCGTGCGCCACGGGATCAGTTCATGGACGTTGGTGTAGCCGGCATTGTAGCAGACATGCTCACTCTCGATCCCCGACCAGGTGGGCGAGGAAATGATCTTCCTCGGCTGCGCCTGAATGTCGCGGAAGCGGATTTTCTCCTCTTCCTTGGGCAAGGCGAGATGCTTGTGATCGCGGCCCGTTTTCTTGCCCAGATCGCCCCACGCCTTCACCGCGACCTCGCCATTGGTCTCAGGCGCGAGCATCAGGATGACTTCGGCGGCATCGATGGCTGTTTCGATCTGCGGCATGCCCTTGCTCGGGCCTTCTTCGAGCACCCTTCCATTGAGATTGCGCAGGTTCTCCACCTCATGCTCTGTGTTCCAGCCGATGCCCTTGCCGCCATTGCCGAGCTTGTCCATCAAGGGACCGAGCGCGGTGAAGCGTTTGTAGAGGTTCGGATAATCCCGCTCGACCACCGCGATATTGGCCATGGTCTGTCCGGGGATTGGCTCCACTTCGCCCTTGCCCCAGTCAGCGACATCATAGGGCTGTGCGATTTCGTTCGGGCTGTCGTGCTGGATCGGGGTCATGACCACGTCCTGCTCGACGCCGAGCACTTCGGGCGCGACTTCGGAGAACTTCTTGGCGATTCCCTTGTAGATGTCCCAGTCGCTGCGCGATTCCCACACCGGGTCGACCGCCGCCGACAGCGGGTGAATGAACGGGTGCATATCGGACGTGTTGAGATCGTCCTTCTCGTACCAGCTCGCCGTCGGCAGAACGATGTCCGAATAGACGCAGGTGGTCGACATGCGGAAATCGAGCGTCACCAGCAGATCGAGCTTACCCTTGGGCGCTTCGTCGTGCCACTTCACGTCCTTGGGCTTTTGCGCGCCGGTTTCGCCCAAATCCTTGCCCTGCACGCCGTGTGCGGTGCCGAGCAGATGCTTGAGGAAATATTCGTGGCCTTTGCCCGAGGACCCAAGCAGATTTGAACGCCATACGAACATATTTCGCGGCCAGTTGGCCGGATCGTCCGGATCGAAGCAGGACATTTCCAGCTCGCCCGATTTCAGCGCATCGGCGACATAGTCTTTCGCTTCCTTGCCCGAAGCCTTGACCGCCTTGCCCACTTCCAGCGGGTTGGTCTTGAGCTGCGGAGCGGATGGTAACCAGCCCATCCGTTCAGCCCGAACATTGTAGTCGATCAGGCTGGCATCCCAATCGCCTTCGGGCGCGGTGGGTGAAAGGATTTCTTCTACATCCAGCGTTTCATAGCGCCACTGATCGGTATGGGCGTAGAAGAAGCTGGTCGAATTCATGTGGCGCGGTGGGCGATTCCAGTCGAGCGCAAAGGCCAAAGGGGCCCAACCGGTTTGCGGGCGAAGTTTTTCTTGCCCGACATAATGCGACCAGCCGCCGCCAGACTGGCCGACACAACCGCACATCACCAACAGGTTGATGATGCCGCGATACGTCATATCCATGTGGTACCAGTGGTTGATCCCGGCTCCGAGGATAACCATCGACTTGCCGCCCGTCGTCTCGGCATTGCCCGCGAACTCGCGCGCTATCGTGATAATATGGTCAGCCGGCACGCCGGTGATCTTCTCCGCCCATGCCGGGGTGTAAGGGACCATCTCGCCATAATCGCGAGCGACATGCTCCCCGCCCAGACCCCGATCGAGGCCGTAATTGGCGCAGAACAGGTCGAACACGGTGGCGACGAAGGCCTTGCCATCCTTCAACTGAAGCTGGCGCACAGGCACCCGGCGGTTGAGCACACTCGGGTGATCGGTCCCTTCGAAGTGATCGTGTTCACGGTTGCCAAAATAAGGGAAGGAAACTTCGATTACCTCGTCGTGATTGCCTTCGAGGATGTTGGTCAGCCGCAAGACGGTGTCGTTTCCGCGTCCGTCTTTCTCTTCAAGGTTCCACTTGCCTTCTTCGCCCCAACGGAAGCCGGCCGAGCCGTTGGGCGCTACCACTTCGTCAGTATTGTCGTCGATGGCGACCGTCTTCCAGTCGGGATTGTTTTCTTCGCTGAGGCCGTCGAGGAAATCAGCGGCGCGCAGCAGGTTTTCCGGCACATAGGCGCCGTCTTTCTCGACCAGCCGCACCAGCATCGGCATGTCTGAATATTTGCGGCAATAGTCCTCGAAATACTCCGCCTGCCTGTCGAGATGATATTCGCGCAAGATCACATGGCCCATCGCCATCGCCAGTGCGGCGTCGGTGCCCTGCTTGGGATTGAGCCACAGGTCAGCAAACTTGGTCGCTTCGGCATAGTCGGGGCTGACCACAGCCACTTTGGTGCCGCGATAGCGCGCTTCGGTCATGAAGTGAGCGTCTGGCGTACGCGTTTGCGGCACGTTCGATCCCCACATCATCAGGAAGCCGGAATTGTACCAGTCCGCGCTTTCGGGAACGTCGGTCTGCTCGCCCCAGGTCTGCGGGCTGGACGGCGGAAGATCGCAATACCAGTCGTAGAACGACATGCAGGTACCGCCGAGCAGCGATAGATAGCGCGATCCCGCCGCATAGCTGACCATCGACATCGCCGGGATCGGGCTGAAGCCGATCACCCGGTCGGGGCCATAAGTCTTGGCAGTATAGGCGTTGGCGGCGGCGATGATCTCGTTCACCTCGTCCCAAGTCGAGCGAACGAACCCGCCATGGCCGCGGATCGCGGTGTAGCTCTTCCGCTTGGCGGGATCCTCGACAATCGCAGCCCAAGCGGCGACCGGCGTGCGCACTACGCGCGCTTCGCGCCACAGTTTGAGCAGGCGCGAGCGAACCATCGGATACTTTAGCCGCTGGGCCGAATAAATCTACCAGCTGTAGCTGGCCCCGCGCGGACAGCCGCGCGGTTCATGGTTGGGCAGATCGGGCCGCGTGCGCGGGTAGTCGGTCTGCTGGGTTTCCCAGGTGATGATGCCGCCCTTGACGTAGATCTTCCAGCTGCACGATCCGGTGCAGTTCACCCCGTGGGTGGAGCGCACGATCTTGTCGTGCTGCCAGCGCTTGCGATAGCTGTCTTCCCAATCGCGATTTTCATTGGTGGTCACACCGTGACCCTCGGAAAAGGCGACTTTCTTCTGGTTGAAGAAGGTCAGGCGGTCGAGAAGCTTGCTCATGCTGTTGCTCCTTTGAGCGAGGCGGTTGATGGAGTTGGGGCCGGTGCAGCCCTGCGTTCGATATCGTGCAGCAGACCGCCGCGGCGAGTGTAGGCCCACCAGGTCAGCACCGCGCAGCTGGCGTAGAAGATCAGGAAGCCCCACAGCGCTGGCATAGGAGAGCCAGTCGCTGCGATGGCGCTGCCAAAGCTCTTGGGGATGAAGAATGCGCCGTAGGCTGCGATGGCCGAGGTAAAGCCGACGATTGCTGCCGATTCCTTCTCCGACTGGCGCAGGCTGGCTTCACTCGAAAGCTCGGGCATCAACCGTGGCACTTCGGTCCGCATGATGTTGGGGATCATCTGGAAGGTGGAGGCATTACCGACACCCGTCATGAAGAACATAAAGATGAACGCGCCGAGGAAACCCCACCAGCTGGCGGCCTGAATAAAGTACATCACGCCGAGCACGCCGAGCATCATGAGCACGAACACCCAGAACGTAACCCGTGCACCGCCCCACTTGTCCGAGACCCAGCCAGTCGCAGCACGGCTAAGCGCACCGACCAGCGGCCCGAGGAAGACAAACTGGAGGACGTTGATATCGGGGAATTGCTGTTTGGCGAGCAGCGGCAGGCCGGCGGAAAATCCGATGAAGCTGCCGAACGTGCCAGTGTAGAGCCAGCACATCAGCCAGTTGTGCTTGCGCTGGAAGATCACCG
>JBATLU010000190.1:0-7443 GCA_049289475.1 Pontixanthobacter sp.
ATCGTAAACGGAACCTGCGCATTCACTTCGGCAATTGTCAGCCGCGCCTTGGCCACCGCTGCTGCGACATAATCGCCGACCAGCCCGCAGCTGTGCTCGCCCTGCTCGTCCGCCGGACTAAGCTGCACCATCGCAACGTCGCAGGGAATAATGCCCGACGTGATCAGCGGCGCGATCTGACTGACATGCACCGGAATGACCTGCAGCTTGCCGATCTTGGTCATCGTGCGAAGCGCACCGATTGCGCCCATGCTCGAAAGTTCGAAACTATCGCTGCAATCAGCATTGAACTGGCCCGAAAAGCTGGTCGCAATGAACAGCTTCAGGCCTTCGATGCCACGCCCTTGCGCGATCAGCGCCTCGACCAGAGTGGTCGGTTCTCCGCAGGCCTGACCCATGACGATGGCATCGCCCGGCTTGAGCAATGCAGAAAGATCAAGCTGTCCTGGCGAGATCGTCCGGCTCATTCGGCCTCAACCGACGCCAGCAATTGCTGTGCGCGCGAAAGAAAAGGCCGGTCGAGCATACCGCCCTTGTAGCCGATCGTACCCACGCCCGGATTGTCATGAAAAATAGCCACGATTTCGCGTGCTTCGGCAATCTCTTCCGCGCTCGGCGTAAAGGCCGCGTTGATCACATCGACCTGCGCCGGATGAATCGCCAGCATACCGCGGTAGCCGTCGCGGCGGACCTGTTCAGCGCGCGCCTTCAGCTTTTCCAGATCACGGAAGTCACTCTGGATCGTCTCGATTGCCGCAACGCCGGCGGTGGCCGCCCCCAGCAGGCACATGCTGCGCGCCATTTCATAGGTGAATGAATAGCTGCCATCGGGATTGATATTCGAACTTGCACCAAGCGAATCCGCCAGATCTTCCGCGCCCCAAGTCAAGGCAATGACCCGCGGCGCTCCCTTATAATCGCCGGTGTGGAACATCGCTTCCGCTGTCTCTGTCACCAGCACGATGATCGGCGTTGCCCCCTGTTCGATATTATTGGCGACTTCGAGCGCTTCGAGATATTTATCCAGCGTCTCGACATCTTCGCGGCCATAAACCTTGGGCAGCATGATGCCGCCCGGCTTACCCGGCATGATCGCAACCAGATCGTCCAGTGTGAACGGTCCGTCGAGCGGATTGATCCGCACAAACAGACGGGACCGGTCTTCGGGGTAATCGCGCAGAAAATCATGCACCATCCGGCGCGCGGCAACCTTGCTCTCGATTGCTACCGCGTCTTCGAGATCGAAAATGGCAATATCTGCAGCGCTGGCGGCAGCCTTCGCCATTTTCTTGTCACTGTCACCCGGCGCAAACAGCCATGACCGCATCCGCAAATTCAACGCATTTGGCATCACAATTCCTTAGGCATCAATATTTTCGGGCAGTTCTAGCACATGCTCTGCACCAAAGTTCAAGGTCATATGCGGGCCAACTGGCGCAGCACGGGTTAGCATCACCCTAAGCACCGCTCAATCTGGCAATTGGGGATATCGGCCGGACATCAGCGAGCCTTACGGCCAGAACTTAGGTCATTTTCCAGACATAGTTTATATTTTCAGCCATAATGAAATCCGAGCCTACCATTTTGCGGCACACTCCGGCATCACGGTCCGCAGCATTATGACACAGTCCCTGACCCACCTCCAGCGGCTCGAAGCCGAGAGCATTCACATCATGCGAGAAGTCGTGACTGAGGCCGAGAGGCCGGTGATGATGTATTCGGTTGGCAAAGACAGTGCGGTTATGCTGCATCTGGCAAGGAAAGCGTTTTACCCCTCGCCCCCGCCATTCCCTCTGCTCCACGTCGACACGACATGGAAGTTCAAGGCCATGTACGAACTGCGCGAGAAGGCTGCGCGCGATGCGGGTATGGAGTTGCTCGTCCATAAAAACCCCGAAGCCTTAGCACGCGGAATCAACCCGTTTGACCACGGCCCGTTGCACACCGATATGTGGAAGACCGAAGGGCTGAAGCAGGCGCTCGACCAATATGGCTTCGATGCGGCATTTGGCGGAGCGCGGCGCGACGAAGAAAAGGCGCGCGCTAAGGAGCGAATTTTCAGCTTCCGTTCGGCCAGCCACGGGTGGGACCCCAAGAACCAGCGACCAGAGCTGTGGAACCTCTATAACGCCCGCAAGGCAAAGCGTGAAAGCATTCGCGTCTTTCCGCTGAGCAATTGGACCGAGCTCGATATCTGGCAATATATCCACCTTGAAAATATCGAGATTGTGCCGCTCTATTTCTCTGCCGCTCGCCCGACTGTGGAACGCGACGGAATGCTTTTGATGGTCGATGATGACCGATTTCCGCTGGCAGCTGGTGAGGAGCCAATTTTGCGGTCGATCCGCTTCCGTACTCTGGGTTGCTACCCGCTAACCGGGGCGGTGGAGAGCGAGGCGGCTACGCTGCCAGAAATCATTCAGGAAATGCTGCTTACCACCACCAGCGAGCGTCAAGGCCGCGCGATTGACAAGGATGAAGGCGGCGCGGGCATGGAGAAGAAAAAGCAGGAGGGATATTTCTGATGGCGCAGGGCAATGCCACTTCATCCTCCGCCCAACCATCTGCCTATCAGACCGAGGCGCTGATTGCAGAAGACATTGACGCCTATCTTGATGCTCACCAGCACAAATCGATGCTGCGGTTCATTACCTGCGGCAGCGTGGATGACGGGAAATCGACGCTTATCGGGCGACTGCTTTACGATTCGAAAATGATTTTCGAAGACCAGCTTGCCGCGCTGGAGAGCGACAGCAAGAAATCGGGCACGCAGGGGCAAGAGATCGATTTTGCATTGCTGGTTGATGGTTTGGCGGCGGAGCGCGAACAGGGCATCACGATTGACGTTGCCTACCGCTTCTTCTCGACCGAGAAACGCAAATTCATCGTCGCGGACTGCCCGGGGCACGAACAATATACCCGTAATATGGTCACCGGAGCCAGCACGGCCGACCTTGCCGTGATCCTGATCGATGCACGAAAGGGTGTGCTGGTCCAGACCCGCCGCCACAGCTTCCTGTGCCAGCAACTTGGCATCCGCAACATCGTGCTGGCGGTCAACAAGATGGATTTGATCGATTATGATCAGGCCAAGTATGATTCAATCGTCGCGGAATACACCAGCTTTGCGGCGAGTATCGGCGTTACCGAATTTACCGCCATGCCGATTTCCGGCTTCAAGGGCGACAATATCATCGCGGGTTCGGCCAACACACCGTGGTATGATGGCCCGACGCTGGTGGCGCATCTCGAAACCGTCGAAGTCAATTCGGCGCGTGACGCCGAGGGTGCTTTTCGCATGCCGGTGCAATGGGTAAACCGTCCTAATCTCGATTTCCGCGGATTTTCCGGGCTGATCGCGACCGGCACTATCAAGCCGGGTGATGCGGTGCGCGTGCTGCCTTCGGGCAAAGTCAGCACGGTCAAATCGATTGTCTCAATGGACGGCGATTTGGATCATGCGCAGGCCGGTCTATCGGTTACGCTGACCCTGGAGGATGAAGTCGACTGTTCGCGCGGCAATGTGCTGGCGGCGGCCGATGCCCCGCCGGAGGTGTCCGACCAATTTGAAACAACGATAGTCTGGCTTGACGAGGACGCTTTGATCCCCGGGCGCGGCTATTGGCTCAAGCTGGCCACGCAGACGGTGTCCGCGACCATTTCCGAACCAAAATACGAAATCAACGTCAACACAATGGAGCATTTGGCCGCGAAGACTCTGGATCTCAATGCCATTGGCGTGGCCGAGATCACCACCGACAAGCCGATCGTGTTCGAGGCCTATACGGCCAACCGCACGCTGGGCGGGTTCATTCTGGTCGACAAGATCACCAACCGCACCGTCGGGGCGGGCATGATCCATTTCAGCCTGCGCCGCGCACAAAATGTCCATTGGCAGCCGACCGACATCTCGCGCGAAGTCCATGCAGCGCTCAAGAACCAGGCCCCCCGGGTCCTGTGGTTCACCGGACTGTCGGGTTCGGGCAAATCGACCATCGCCAACGAGGTCGAAAAATCGCTCAATTTGATGAACCGGCACACTTTCTTGCTTGATGGCGACAATGTGCGGCACGGCCTCAACAAGGATCTCGGCTTCACCGAGGCTGACCGAATCGAAAACATCCGGCGGATCGGCGAAGTGGCGAAATTGATGGCCGATGCTGGTCTGATCGTGCTCACCGCCTTCATCAGCCCGTTCCGCGCTGAACGGCAGATGGTGCGCGAAATGCTGCCCGATGGCGAATTTATCGAGATATTTGTCGATACGCCGCTCGCAATTGCCGAAGGCCGCGACGTGAAAGGCCTCTATAAAAAAGCCCGTGCGGGGCAACTGAAGAACTTTACCGGGATCGACAGCCCGTATGAAGCACCTGACAAGCCCGACATCGTGGTCAACACGGTCGAGATGACCCCTGAAGAAGCGGCCGAACATATTGTCCGCCAAATCATGCCGCTGAAGTAAGGACCTGCTGATGGACGATGCCGAACTCGCAGCCCAGCTGGCGGATCATGCCGGACGGATATTGCTCAATGTCCGCAATTCAAATCTTCTGAGCGGCAAGGCGCTGGGCAAGGCTGGGGACGAAACTGCCAACCAATTCCTGATCAATGCCTTGCGTCATCTGCGCCCGGACGACGGGCTGCTTTCCGAAGAAAGCATGGATACCGACGAACGGCTTGCGAAGAGCCGTGTCTGGATCATCGATCCGGTCGATGGCACGCGCGAATATGGCGAAGCCCGGACCGATTGGGCGGTCCATGTTGCGCTGGCAGTCGATGGCAAAGCTACCATAGGCGCGGTTGCCCTTCCAGGGCTGAATTTGGTGCTCCGCTCCGACCAGCCGCAAGCGCTACCCCAAGCGGCGACAAAGCCGAGGCTGGTGGTGAGCCGCTCGCGTCCCGCACGCGAAGCGGTTGAAGTCGCCAAACGCATCGGGGGCGAATTGGTCGAAATGGGCAGTGCGGGCGCAAAAGCTATGGCGGTCGTGCGCGGCGAAGCGGAAATCTATCTCCATTCAGGCGGCCAGTATGAATGGGACAATTGCGCACCCGTCGCGGTCGCTGCGGCCTACGGCCTCCACTGCTCGCGCATCGATGGTTCGCCGATGATCTATAATCAGTCCGACACCTATCTGCCCGATCTGCTGATCTGCCGCCCCGAATGGGCAGAGCGCGTGCTGAAAGAAGTGGCCAGCATGGGCGGCTGACCGCACAAGTAGTGCTGAGCAGAATCTCGCCAATTTTCGCTATCTGGCCGAGAGCGTTCGTAAGCGCCGATCGGCGGGTGTCTGATACAACAATTGCTCAATCGGCTTGTTAAACCGCCGCTGCCAATTGGGATGTTCGTGCGTCGTTCCTGGAAGATTAGGCTGTTCTTCCTCGCCCAGTACATCTTCTAGCGGAGCAATCGCCAGGACGGAGCCGGAGCGGGCGATATGGCCAATAGCCGCATCGACAGCGGGCGCGGTATTTTCGGGTGCAGGCCGGTCGCTGCCGCCCGTCATGGTCGACCATAGCAAGCCGCGATCCCAGTCGCGGACCTCTTCGGCCTTGGCGCGGTCCACGCCCCCGGGCAGACGGCCCAACCGGTCGGCCCAGTCAAGATCGTGCCCAGCCCACCATCCTGCAACGGTAGGCGTATCATGCGTCCCGGTCATGGCGACGCTGCCCGCCGGATAGTCCTGCGCACCGATGAAACCCTCATCCGCCGCGCGCTCAAACCACAGGACCCGCATCCCCAGCATATTGCGGTCCGTCACGGCCTGAGTGAATCCTGACGGGCTGGTGCCGAGATCTTCGGCAATGATCAGCGCAGCAGCACGGTGCGCCTCCAGCGTGACCAGACGCACCAGATCGAGAAACGGATAGGTCAGATAGGCCCCGCGCGAGGAATCCTCGCCCTCGGGGATGACCCACAACCGTGCCAGGCCAAAGGCATGGTCAATCCTAAGTCCGCCTGCCGACCGCAGGGCAGAGCGGATCATCTCGATAAACGGCTGGTATCCGCCCGCGCGCAGTCCTTGCGGCGAAAATCCGGTGATGCACCAATTTTGCCCTGAGGGGCCAAGCGGATCCGGCGGTGCGCCGATAGTAAGACCGTTCAGCATGGCATCGCGCATGGCCCATGTGTCGCTTCCGGCCAGATGCACGCCGACCGCAAGATCGGTGATCAGCCCGATATCCATCCCGGCATCGCGCGCCGTGCCTTGGGCAGCCGCCAGACCCTCTCTTGCAAGCCATTGCGCGAACAGATGGAATTCAACCTCATCTGCATTGGCCTTGGCAAAGCGCTTTACCGCCGCTCCATCTGGGTTGTGGAATTTTGCGGGCCAGTCGCGCCACCCCTTCGCACCTGATGGCCGAAGATGGCAATCGAGCGCGTCGAACAGGGCGTGGCGGCGCAGCGCAGAACCCTCTTTTGCATTGTCCGATGCGATCCGTGCCCGCGTGTCGGCATCGAGCTTGGCAATAATAGCACGCAGTTCGATGAGCCGCTGAGGCAAAGCAGCCTGCCAATCGATCAACCCTTCCGCAAATGTTGGTGCGTAGCCCTGCAAGCCAAGCAATGCCGGGTCAGCCATCGCAGCATTCAGGAAAATCCGGCTCGACGGTGAATAGGGGCTATAATCTTCGCCAGCGCCGGGAAACATTGCGTGGACGGGGTTGATTGCAATTGCATCACAGCCCCTATGAGCGAGCGCTTTTGCGGCGTCGGCCAACTCGCCGAAACCGCCAAATGCGCTAGGATGCAAGCCGCGCAGAGCCGGTATTTGCAGCGATGCACCGCACATCCGCCGCGTGTGGGGACTAGGCAGCGGGCATTGTCGCGGGGCAACCGCGAGCCTGACAGTTTGCTGGTCCACGGCCAGATCGTAATAGCCCGGCGCCGAGATTGGAGCGAGTTCGCCGTTTTCGATTGCCACCTTCTGCGTGACGCCGTCTTCGCCGGTAATCTCGGCAAAATCTGCTTTTACGCAAAGCGAAGTGGGCACGCCAATCTCGGTGACAAGCATTGGCGGTAGCGCCTCATCGCGCTTTGCGAGCTGGGCAAGGCTGCGTTTGACCTGGCGGCTGGTGCCGGTTTCATGTCCCAAAGCATCGAGGATTGCAGTAAGAGCATCATCAGTGGTGACATGCTCGCGACCGTCAACATCACGCCAGTTGCGCGCAATTCCGGCCGCTTGAGCCAGCGAATGGACATCGAGAGAGGTGCCGCCATGCATGGTAAGCCTTGCATCGGCGAGCCGCGCGCCCATGGCAACATCAGAAGTTGCCCAGACCGCAATGAATTCGACTGCACCAGCGATTCAGCAGTTGCCCAAGGCCCCTCCAACAAACTAGGCTGAATACGGGAGATAATGGCAATAATGCGCAATCCATACAGGCGAACCGGCACAAAGCAGGGCGCAGAAACACTATTGAATGAGGAGTACAGTGTTCGTG
>JBATLU010000191.1:0-9037 GCA_049289475.1 Pontixanthobacter sp.
CCTTCAGTGATTTCGCGCATATCGTCAGACAGATAGAGTGACCGGCAGACCTCGACCTGAATCGCGTGAATTTCGTGGTTCGGTGCTGCGTGACGATCAAGCACATAGCCGCCAGCATAGGGCCGGTTGTGCGCAACGCGCCTGCCCTGTTCAGCCAAATTACGCAGAGCGCCGGCTACAAGCCTGTCATTGACAGTGGCACCAAAGCGGTCACCGATTACGAACTGCGCTGCGACGTCATCAGGGTGCGAGACTTTCAGCGGCGGCATGGAATGCAAATCCAGCAAAATTGCTGCGCCCCATTGGTTATGCAAACGCCGAAGCCCTGCAGAAAGTGCAGCATGATAGGGGACATGAATCTGGCGAATGCGTGAGGTTAACTCGCTTTTGGTCAGTCGAGACTTCCATATCTCACCCAATCCAGGCAATCGCCGCGGCACCAATCCCAGCCCGCTACGCGCACGACGGTTCGCCGCAGAATGACGCGCGCCTTCGGGTGCCCCATCAATGATCATATCCCAATCAACGTCGTCGGTCGCGCGATTGAGATCAATCATCGCGCGAGGAGCATTGGCTACCAGCAGGCCAGCCCCAGTCTGCCGTGCAATCGCTTTTGCGATCCGGTCGACAAACCTGTCCTCGAGGCGAATCTTCGAATATTCCGGGTGACGCATCTTGCCGATTAGCGGTTCCGGATACTCGCGCCCGGCATGCGGCACTGCGATCAACACCGGTATCGGCAAATCAGCGGGCATTTGCAGCGAATATGCATGGTGGCGGGTCGACGGGATCAAACCGCCTTCCTCAGCCGTCGTTTCCTCCGGCGATTCGCCAATATCGTGCGGGTTCACTGCCATCTCATGCTGTGCTTAACGGCTTGCAGGCCTGTGTCAAAGCAGGGCAATCGCGACAAAGCCAAAGATTTCTTAAGGCCTACGAGCTATGTGAATATTTATGACGGAATCACGCTCCCCCCGCATTCTCCTTGCCGAGGATGAAGATGCAATGCGCAGCTACCTCACCCGCGCATTGGAAAAAGCCGGATATGAGGTTGTTGCGGTTGATCGGGGTACCGAAGCAGTGCCTCTGCTCGAACAGCAGCATTTCGACCTGCTGCTGTCGGATATTGTGATGCCGGAAATGGACGGGATCGAACTTGCGCAATTGTGCAACGACGTCAGCCCGACCACCAAAGTGATGTTTATTACCGGTTTTGCGGCTGTTACGCTCAAGGCGAGCCGCGAGCAGCCGACCGCCAAAATCCTGTCAAAACCGTTTCACTTGCGCGATCTTGTGCTCGAAGTGGACCGAGTGTTTGCCGATCAGGCGATGGCAAGCCTGTAAGCCAGAGATTTCGCGCAAAATAACGGAAACATCCTCTTGCGCGGCTGGAATGCGGCGGCTAGAGGGCGCTCCTGCTGTTTCAGCAGACAGAGATGGTGCGGGCGTATAGCTCAGTGGTAGAGCACTACATTGACATTGTAGGGGCCGGGAGTTCAACTCTCTCTACGCCCACCATTCTGTCCGGCAATCCGGCTAAGCTTTCCCCCCCCTTGTCTTTACTTCTGAAAATTGCGGCTGAATCGCGCGGCTGAATCGCAAAGAGATTCACTTGCTGGACGCGCTAAGACCAGTTATTTTAGGATTGAAACTCAGCATCAATCCGGAGGCTGGTTTTCCCTCTTAGGAACAATTGATTATGCGCAAATTCGTGCTTGGTTTTTCCGCAACAATTTTGCTCGTTTCGCCTGCCCACGCCCAGATTACATACGGCGAATCTGTGCCCGTGCAACTTGAAGCAATCGAGGATCTTGATGCTTGCTCTTTGGGCACAATCGCCAATGTCGGAGACGACAGCAGCGCGATGGTATTGAGCGGACCGTGGAGCGACTACGAAGTGGTCGACTATCTATCCGATGGTACATATGTCTGGGTCTGCCAGAGCGACGGTGATTATTACGGCATCGTTTATACCAGCGACGAAGATCTCGATTGTGAAGTTTCCAGCCCGGTCGAAGCCACTGTCAATTACAGCGGTGAATGCGATACTGGCTGGATCAAATCCGACTGGGTAGAAGTCGTAGCCGGCTGATAGAAAGCCATTATTTTACAAGTGGAAGGCCGTACTCGCTCAAGAGCTGCGGCCTTTTACATCATTGGTGCTGAACCGAACTGGGCTCAAACTAGAGCTTCCTCCGCGGCAATAAGTTGCGTTCACAATAGTTCTTTTTGCTGTACCGAGCTGCCAGCAACCTTGCCTCTCGCCCCTCCTCTGTTAAAGAGCGCCCATCTCTTGAAAGAACAGCAGGACACCCATGGCGAAAATCACCGTGAAGAACCCCGTCGTCGAACTCGACGGCGATGAAATGACCCGCATCATCTGGCAGTGGATCCGCGAACGTCTGATCCTGCCCTATCTCGACATTGATCTGAAATATTATGATCTGTCGATTGAGAAGCGCGATGAAACCGATGACCAGATCACAATTGATGCCGCAGAAGCGATCAAGAAATACGGCGTCGGCGTAAAATGCGCGACGATCACCCCTGATGAAGCGCGCGTCGAAGAATTTGACCTTAAGCAAATGTGGCGTTCGCCCAATGGCACGATCCGCAACATTCTTGGCGGGGTAGTGTTCCGCGAACCAATCGTGATCGACAACGTGCCGCGTCTCGTTCCCGGCTGGACCGATCCGATTGTGGTCGGCCGTCACGCTTTTGGTGACCAGTACCGTGCAACCGACACACTGATCCCCGGCAAAGGCACTTTGCGTCTGGTATTCGAAGGCGAAGATGGCGAGAAAATCGACCTCAACGTGTTCGAATTCCCCAGCCCCGGCGTGGCGATGGCGATGTACAATCTGGACGATTCGATCCGTGACTTTGCTCGCGCCAGCTTCGCTTATGGCCTCGACCGCAAATGGCCGGTCTACCTCTCGACCAAGAACACCATCCTCAAGAAATATGATGGCCGGTTCAAGGATCTGTTCGAAGAAGTATTCAATGCTGAATTCAAGGCCGAATTCGACAAGGCCGGCATCAGCTACGAGCACCGCCTTATCGACGACATGGTCGCTGCCGCTCTCAAATGGAGCGGTAAGTTCGTTTGGGCCTGCAAGAACTACGACGGTGACGTTCAATCCGACATCGTGGCACAGGGCTTCGGCTCGCTTGGCCTGATGACGTCGGTTCTGATGACTCCTGATGGCAAAACTGTTGAGGCAGAGGCTGCACACGGCACTGTAACCCGTCACTTCCGCCAGCATGAACAGGGTAAGGCGACATCGACCAACCCGATTGCATCGATCTTCGCATGGACGCGCGGCCTGATGTATCGCGGTAAATTCGACAACACACCCGAAGTGGTGAAATTCGCTGAGACGCTCGAGCGCGTCTGCATCGAGACCGTCGAAAAGGGCAGTATGACCAAGGATCTCGCGCTTCTGATCGGCCCCAGCCAGAACTGGCTGACGACCGAACAATTCTTCGAAGCGATTGTGACCAATCTTGAAAAAGAGATGGCTTCCTGAGCTCTCACTCTTTCTTGCAGTAATCAGGAGCGGGGGCTGCGGGTCGCGGCTCCCGCTTTTTGTTGCCTAGACCATCTAATTCTTATCCTGTCTGCCCGCAAAGGCAGACTGAACGCGAATGGCAGGAACCCGCAAGTGACTTCTTCCAAGAAACCAACCCCGCAGCGGGCAAAACGTAAATCACCTTCGCGCAAATCTTCCGAAAAATTCGGCCAAAAGCGGCTGGAAATCCGCAACGCAAAGGCAAAGGATGTGTCCGGCATCGCAGCGTTGGTCCGCCGTGCCTATGGTGACGGCGCAGCCTATACACTCGGCGAGATACGCGGTCAGATCAACAATTTCACCGATGGCTGTTTTGTCGCGCTGCTTGATGACAATATCATTGGCTATTGCGCAACCATGCAGCTCGCGGAAAGTCTCGCGCTGTCTGACCGCAGTTGGGACGAAATTACCGGCAACGGGTTTGGCAGCCGCCACGATCCCACGGGCGACTGGCTCTACGGCTATGAAATGGTGGTCGACCCCAAGGTTCGCGGTGTGCGGATCGGGCGGCGGCTTTATGAAGAACGTCGCGCCTTGGCCGAGGAGCGCGACTTAAGCGGCATCGCCTTTGGCGGTCGTATGCCCAATTACCGCAAATCGCGCCGCAAGGTTGAAGGGCCAGAGGACTATCTGGAACAGGTGGCCGCGGGAAAGCTGCACGACCCCGTTATCCGATTCCAGCTTGCCAATGGTTTTGAACCGCTGAAGGTAATCGACAATTACTGGCCTGATGACACAGCATCGGCCGGCAATGCGGTCAAAATGGTCTGGCGCAATCCCTATGTCGAACACGACCGCCCGGTAAAACAGCGGCTTCCCCGCGGCGTGGAAGCCGTGCGCGTTGCGACCTGCCAATTGCAAGCCCGCGCGGTAAAGGATTACGACGAATTCATGCGCGCGATCGAATATTTCATCGATGTCGCAAGCGATTATGAAGCGGACTTCATTGTCTTTCCCGAATTGTTCACGCTGATGCTGTTAAGCTTTGAGGAAAAAGAACTCTCACCGGTCGAAGCAATCGAGCGACTTTCCGAATATACCCCGCGGCTGAAGAAGGATTTCTCCGACTTCGCTATGCGTTACAATATCAATATCATCGCAGGCTCGCACCCGACGATGATGGATGACGGGGACATTCACAATGTCGCCTATGTCTGTCTGCGAGACGGTTCTGTACATGAACAGGAGAAAATCCACCCTACCCCCAACGAACGCTATTGGTGGAATATCAAAGGCGGCGATTCGATTGATGTAATCCAGACCGATTGCGGTCCGATTGGCGTGCAGATTTGTTATGACAGCGAGTTCCCCGAGCTGTCCCGCCGTCTTGCCGACGAGGGCGCGCGTATCATCTTCGTGCCATTCTGCACCGACAGCCGCCAAGGGTATCTGCGGGTACGCTATTGCGGACAAGCACGCGCGATCGAGAACCAATGCTTTGTGGTTCTGTCAGGCAATGTCGGCAATTTACCCAATGTCGCCAATATGGATATCCAATATGCGCAAAGCTGCATCCTGACGCCTTGCGACTTCCCATTCGCACGTGACGGTATTGCTGCAGAAGCAAGCGAGAATGTCGAAAGCCTGACGATCAGCGATATCAATCTTGCTGATCTCAGTTGGGCCCGCGCAGAGGGTACAGTGCGCAATCTCGCTGACCGGCGATTTGACCTTTACCGCATCGAATGGGACAAAAGAGATACCCATGCCGGCCGCAGCAAACCACGCCGCGCACCGATTGGTACGCATAGCGCAGGCGGCGGATGAACCACTTCTACGCAGTGACATAGCTGCTGCGGCGCGTTAGGTAAGACCAATGGCTGGGCAACTCGACACATCATCAATGGGTGACGCGCTAGTGATTCTTGGCGCTGCCGGGCTGGTCATTCCGGTCTTTACCCGCTTCAGGATTACGCCGGTTATCGGCTTTATCCTGATTGGCATCGCGGTTGGCCCGTTTGGTCTGGGCAAGCTGGTGTATGACCAGCCGTGGCTATCGCACATCACGATTACCGATCCCGAGGCGCTGGAACCCTACGCCGAATTCGGGATCATCCTGCTGCTGTTTACCATCGGGCTGGAACTGTCGTTCAAACGTCTGTGGCAAATGCGCCGTCTGGTATTTGGGCTGGGCGCGCTGGAACTGCTCATTATCGGGAGCATTTCGGGCATCGTGCTGGGAATGATGGGGCAATATTGGACCGGCGCAATGGCGCTGGGTTTTGCGCTGGCGTTCTCTTCCACCGCAATTGTGCTGCCCATTTCCGGAACATCGTCTGCGGTTGGGCGCGCTGCACTCTCGATGCTGCTGTTCGAAGACATTATGATCGTTCCGATCATCTTCGTTTTGGGTGCAATGGCGCCCAATATGGCTGGCGCCGGGTGGGAGGGGATGATTACCACCTTGTGGCAAGGCGCACTGGTGGTGGCCGCGCTGCTGGTGCTTGGCCGGATTGCCTTGCCCCGATTGTTCGCCCAAGCCGCGCGCACCAAAAGCCCCGAATTGTTCCTCGCCGCCAGCCTGCTGGTGGTCATTGGTGCCAGCCTCGCCACTTCTGTTGTCGGTCTCTCCCCGATTGTCGGCGCGCTGATTGCCGGCCTGCTGATCGCAGAGACCGAATATCACGGTGAAGTCGAAGGGATTATGGAGCCGTTTAAAGGGCTGGCGCTAGGGATTTTCCTGATCACTGTCGGGATGAGTATCGACCTGACCACCATCTGGGACAATCTCGGACCGATTGCTCTGGCGGTTGTGCTGGTGCTAACCTTCAAGGCCATAGTCACCGGCATACTTCTTCGATTGATGGGGGCCAGACGCAGCACCGCTGCGGAAACCGGCATTTTGATGGCTAGCCCGTCTGAGACAACATTGATTGTTCTGGCTGCAGCCAGTTCTGCGATGCTTATCCAACCGGGTACCGCGCAATTCTGGCAAATCGTGACCGCAATCGGCCTGACGGTCACGCCGATTTTGGCGAGACTGGGACGCGCCATTGCCCGCCGTGTAGAGCCAGTTCCAGTGCTCGAAGAAGATGACAAGGGCATCCCGCCTGTGATTATCATTGGCATCGGACGCGTTGGCCGGCTGGTCGCGCAGATGCTCAAGGCGCATAACAAACCCTACATCGCCATCGATTCCAACTCTGACCTTATAGAATTCGCCAAGCGCAAGGGATACCGCGTTGTCTTCGGTGATGCCGGACGCGCTGAAGCAATGGAGCGTTTGGGCGTGGACCGGTCACCTGCGGTAGTGCTGACGATGGACGAACCTGTGCTTGCAGAGCGGTTGACCCGAAAACTCAGGAAATCGCATCCCGATTTGCTGATTGTTGCGCGTGCACGCGATACAACCCATGCGGCCGAACTTTACCGCGCCGGGGCCAGCCATGCGATCCCCGAAAACCTCGAAAGCTCGCTACAGCTTTCCGAAGCTGTGCTGGTGGATATCGGAGTCGCAATGGGTCCGGTCATCGCCTCGATCCACGAAAAACGAGACGAATACCGGATCAAAATCGAGCAGGAAGGCGCTCTCGATTACAAGCCGAAATTACGCACTTCTACTGTCGAAAGCTGATTTCCGGCAATTGAGAAACTCGCAGACCTAACCGCCAATAAACTGCCTGACCGCATTCATAGCTTCCTCGGCTTTTGCGCCATCGGGGCCGCCACCTTGAGCCATATCAGCGCGGCCGCCGCCGCCCTTGCCGCCGAGAGCCTCAACTCCGACACGCACGAGCGACACCGCGTCAAATCTGCCCGTGAGATCATCGGTTACTGCCACTGCAAAGGCCGCACGGCCATCATTCACAGCAATCGCCGCGGCAATTCCCGAACCGAGCCGCCCCTTGGTTTCATCGAGCAAGCCGCGCAGTTCCTTGGGATCGAGCCCTTCGAGGATCTGACCTGAGAATTTCACTCCGCCAATTTCCTCATCGGCGGGTCCAGATGCCGCGCCGCCGCCGCCCAAAGCCAATAGCTTGCGCGCTTCGGCCAGCTCTTTCTCAAGCTGCTTACGTTCCTCGACTAGCGCGGCGACCCGCGCCGCCGCTTCGTCGGGCGAAGTTTTGAGCTCACCGGCAACCGCTTTCAATGCGTCTTCGCGGGTAACCAGCCACTGGCGCGCTGCCTCGCCGGTCAAAGCCTCGATCCGGCGCACACCCGACGACACCGCGCTTTCCGAAACAATTCGGAACAGGCCAATATCGCCCGTCGCCCGAACATGTGTGCCGCCGCATAATTCGACCGAATAATTCTGACCGTCCTTGTTAGCGCTGCCCATCGACAACACGCGCACTTCGTCGCCGTATTTCTCGCCAAACAAAGCCATAGCGCCTGCTTCAATCGCATCATCGGGACTCATCAATCGGGTCACGACCTGCTCATTGGCGCGGATTTCCGCGTTCACTTCGGCTTCGACAATCGCAACATCCTCGTCGCTCATCGGTTTGGGATGCGAGAAGTCGAATCGCATCCGGTCCTCGGCCACCAGAGAACCTTTTTGCGTCACATGACCGCCGAGCCGGTTGCGCAGCGCGGCATGGACCAGATGGGTGGCCGAGTGATTGGCACGGATGCGGTCCCGCCGGCCCGAATCGACATCGAGATGAACAGTATCGCCGACCGAAATACTCCCTTCGGAGATACGCGCGTGATGCGAATGAAGACGGCCGAGTGGCTTTGCCGTGTCGGTAATTTCGGCTTTGAAACCCGAGGGTGACCAGATTGCACCGACATCACCGGCCTGCCCGCCGCTCTCGCCGTAGAACGGTGTCTGGTTAGTTAGGACAACAACCTCGTCACCGGCAGTGGCAGTGGTGATCTCTGTCCCGTCTTTGACCAGAGAGACCACGCGGCCCTCACCGCTGGTCGACGCGTAGCCGGTGAATTCAGTTCCGCCTTCGCGTTCTGCAATATCGAACCAAACCTCGTTTGAGGCAGCGTCGCCCGAACCCTTCCACGCAGCACGTGCGGCGGCCTTTTGCAGCGCCATAGCGCCGTCAAAACCCGCACGGTCAACGCCAATGCTGCGCTCGCGCAGAGCATCTTCGGTCAGATCATAGGGGAAACCGAATGTGTCATAGAGTTTGAACGCTGTCTCTCCATCAAGCACTGCACCTGCGGACATGGTGCCGGTCGCTTCATCAAGCAATCGCAACCCCTTATCGAGCGTCCGGCGGAACTGTGTTTCTTCGCGTTCGAGCACCTCGCTAATCAAAGCTTGGCCGCGCTGCAATTCGGGATAGGCCTGCCCCATTTCAGCGACCAGTTCGGGCACCAACCGGTGCATCAAGGGATCACTTGCGCCGAGAAGATGCGCATGCCGCATCGCGCGCCGCATAATCCGGCGAAGCACATATCCACGCCCCTCGTTGGACGGCAGCACGCCGTCAGCGAGCAGGAAGCTGGTCGACCGCAGATGATCGGCAATCACCCGGTGGCTGGCCTGATTATCGCCCTGTGCAGCT